>NZ_SJWV01000768.1:0-255 GCF_004352695.1 Escherichia sp. KCJ4928 | reverse complement strand
ATTTGGTGTATCCAGGAGCGGTTATTACAACCGGGTACAGCATGAACCCTCAGACAGAAAACAAAGTGATGAGCGGCTAAAACTGGAGATTAAGGTGGCACATATCCGCACTCGCGAAACATATGGACCCCGGCGGCTCCAGACGGAGCTGGCAGAGAATGGCATCATCGTTGGTCGTGACCGACTGGCACGTCTTCGTAAGGAGCTAAGGCTACGCTGTAAGCAGAAACGCAAGTTCAGAGCGACTACGAACTC
>NZ_SJWV01000767.1:0-255 GCF_004352695.1 Escherichia sp. KCJ4928 | reverse complement strand
CAAACTCCAGTCCAAAGCGGACGTTATCCCTGATTTCTGCATTCAGGCCAACGGACATCAGCATACGGCTGTCCTTTTCACCTTTGATGCGTTTTTCACCAGATGCATCCCGCAATACGGTTTCGCCGTTAGCCAGCAGGTCGAACTGGTAGCCCAGACCGGCACGGGCTGTCACTTTCCAGTCCTTACCAGAGAAGGATTTACCCACATCCACACCAGTTCGGCCAATCAGCGGATTGTAGTCCTTGTCCTTCA
>NZ_SJWV01000766.1:0-255 GCF_004352695.1 Escherichia sp. KCJ4928 | reverse complement strand
AAACAGTATCAACCAGTAAAAAACCCCGTAAACAGCATTCGCCTGAATTTCGCAGTGAAGCCCTGAAGCTTGCTGAACGCATCGGTGTTACTGCCGCAGCCCGTGAACTCAGCCTGTATGAATCACAACTCTACAACTGGCGCAGTAAACAGCAAAATCAGCAGACGTCTTCTGAACGTGAACTGGAGATGTCTACCGAGATTGCACGTCTCAAACGCCAGCTGGCAGAACGGGATGAAGAGCTGGCTATCCTCC
>NZ_SJWV01000765.1:0-255 GCF_004352695.1 Escherichia sp. KCJ4928 | reverse complement strand
GCGTGATATTTTCGTGTAGGGTGAGCTTTCATTAATAGAAAGCGAACGGCCTTATTCTCTTCAGCCTCACTCCCAACGCGTAAACGCCTTGCTATTTACTTTTCATCAGACAATCTGTGTGAGCACTGCAAAGAACGCTTCTTTAAGGTAAGGAGGTGATCCAACCGCAGGTTCCCCTACGGTTACCTTGTTACGACTTCACCCCAGTCATGAATCACAAAGTGGTAAGCGCCCTCCCGAAGGTTAAGCTACCTA
>NZ_SJWV01000764.1:0-255 GCF_004352695.1 Escherichia sp. KCJ4928 | reverse complement strand
CCTTCGTGCTCCTCCGTTACTCTTTAGGAGGAGACCGCCCCAGTCAAACTACCCACCAGACACTGTCCGCAACCCGGATTACGGGTCAACGTTAGAACATCAAACATTAAAGGGTGGTATTTCAAGGCCGGCTCCATGCAGACTGGCGTCCACACTTCAAAGCCTCCCACCTATCCTACACATCAAGGCTCAATGTTCAGTGTCAAGCTATAGTAAAGGTTCACGGGGTCTTTCCGTCTTGCCGCGGGTACACTG
>NZ_SJWV01000763.1:0-255 GCF_004352695.1 Escherichia sp. KCJ4928 | reverse complement strand
GGAGGCAGCAGTGGGGAATATTGCACAATGGGCGCAAGCCTGATGCAGCCATGCCGCGTGTATGAAGAAGGCCTTCGGGTTGTAAAGTACTTTCAGCGGGGAGGAAGGGAGTAAAGTTAATACCTTTACTCATTGACGTTACCCGCAGAAGAAGCACCGGCTAACTCCGTGCCAGCAGCCGCGGTAATACGGAGGGTGCAAGCGTTAATCGGAATTACTGGGCGTAAAGCGCACGCAGGCGGTTTGTTAAGTCAG
>NZ_SJWV01000762.1:0-255 GCF_004352695.1 Escherichia sp. KCJ4928 | reverse complement strand
CAGTGTACCCGCGGCAAGACGGAAAGACCCCGTGAACCTTTACTATAGCTTGACACTGAACATTGAGCCTTGATGTGTAGGATAGGTGGGAGGCTTTGAAGTGTGGACGCCAGTCTGCATGGAGCCGACCTTGAAATACCACCCTTTAATGTTTGATGTTCTAACGTTGACCCGTAATCCGGGTTGCGGACAGTGTCTGGTGGGTAGTTTGACTGGGGCGGTCTCCTCCTAAAGAGTAACGGAGGAGCACGAAGG
>NZ_SJWV01000761.1:0-255 GCF_004352695.1 Escherichia sp. KCJ4928 | reverse complement strand
GTTCGGCATGGGGTCAGGTGGGACCACCGCGCTAAGGCCGCCAGGCAAATTCTGTTTTATCAGACCGCTTCTGCGTTCTGATTTAATCTGTATCAGGCTGAAAATCTTTCTCTCATCCGCCAAAACATCTTCGGCGTTGTAAGGTTAAGCCTCACGGTTCATTAGTACCGGTTAGCTCAACGCATCGCTGCGCTTACACACCCGGCCTATCAACGTCGTCGTCTTCAACGTTCCTTCAGGACTCTCAAGGAGTCA
>NZ_SJWV01000760.1:0-255 GCF_004352695.1 Escherichia sp. KCJ4928 | reverse complement strand
CTGACTTAACAAACCGCCTGCGTGCGCTTTACGCCCAGTAATTCCGATTAACGCTTGCACCCTCCGTATTACCGCGGCTGCTGGCACGGAGTTAGCCGGTGCTTCTTCTGCGGGTAACGTCAATGAGCAAAGGTATTAACTTTACTCCCTTCCTCCCCGCTGAAAGTACTTTACAACCCGAAGGCCTTCTTCATACACGCGGCATGGCTGCATCAGGCTTGCGCCCATTGTGCAATATTCCCCACTGCTGCCTCC
>NZ_SJWV01000075.1:0-19341 GCF_004352695.1 Escherichia sp. KCJ4928 | reverse complement strand
GGCAGTCCGCTGCATAAATCTACGCAACAGGTTAGAACCCAAGGCCCGATACGGCATGCGGACTGCAGGCAGAGAAAACTGGCCGATTTTCTCTGCACTGGAGGGATAATACAAGGCCTGATAAGCGTAGCGCATCAGGCAGTTTTGCGTTTGTTCATCAGCCTGATGCCGGGCATAGCCCGGCATAAAAGATTACTGCGCAGCGGTAGGTTTACGCGGACGGCGGCGACGTTGTTGTTCGCCTGCCGGTTTGGCATCGCCGAGGCGGCGAGACGGTTTTTCTGCAGGTTTCGCGCTTGCAGATTTTGCGCCACCTTCCCCACGGCGTGGTTGCTGTTGACCGCGACCACCACCTTGCCCACGACCGCCGCCGCCACGTTGCTGGCGACCGTTCTGGATCGGTTCGGCTTTGATTGACGGGTCCGGCTCATAGCCCGGAATCGCAATGCGCGGGATCTCTTTTTTCAGCAGTTTTTCGATATCACGCAGCAGTTTGTGTTCATCAACACACACCAGCGACAACGCTTCACCGGTAGCAGCCGCACGACCGGTACGCCCGATACGGTGGACATAATCTTCCGGTACGTTTGGCAGTTCATAGTTGACGACGTGCGGCAACTCTTCGATATCCAGACCGCGCGCAGCGATATCGGTCGCCACCAGTACGCGAATGTCACCCGATTTAAAATCAGCCAGCGCACGGGTACGCGCACCTTGCGATTTATTCCCGTGGATCGCCGCACTACGGATGCCATCTTTATTGAGCTGCTCAGCCAGATGGTTAGCGCCGTGTTTGGTACGGGTAAACACCAGCACCTGCTGCCAGTTCCCTTTACCAATCATGTGCGACAGCAATTCGCGTTTGCGTTTCTTATCGACAAAGTGAACGTGCTGGGTCACCTGATCAGACGCGGTATTGCGGCGTGCCACTTCGATTTCCAGCGGGTTGTGCAACAGTTTTTCCGCCAGGGCTTTAATATCGTCAGAGAAGGTCGCAGAGAACAGCAGGTTCTGGCGTTTCGCTGGCAGTTTTGTTAACACGCGACGGATATCGTGGATAAAGCCCATGTCGAGCATGCGGTCAGCTTCATCGAGGACGAGGATTTCAACCTGATCCAGCTTCACTGCATTTTGATGTTCCAGGTCCAGCAAACGTCCCGGTGTTGCCACCAGAACATCAACGCCGCCGCGCAGCTTCATCATTTGCGGGTTAATGCTGACACCGCCAAACACCACCAGCGAACGAATGTTCAAATATTTGCTGTAATCACGGACGTTTTCGCCAATCTGCGCAGCCAGTTCACGGGTCGGGGTAAGAATGAGCGCACGTACCGGACGACGCCCTTTGGCGTGCGGCTGGCGAGTGATCAGGTGTTGCAACAGCGGCAGCGTAAAGCCCGCTGTTTTACCGGTACCGGTCTGGGCGCTAGCCATCAGGTCGCGGCCTTCCAGCACCGCAGGGATCGCCTGCTGCTGAATAGGGGTGGGTTCACGGTAACCCTGCTCGGCAACGGCGCGCAGGATATCAGGGCTTAAACCCAAAGAATCGAAAGACATAACTACTCCGAACCGCCCCGACCGTTACCGGTGTAGTTTTCAGGGAGATACTGAAAAGGAAAATGACAAAAACCACAATGTCATGAGGGAGCGGAGTGTAGCAGTTTTTGTGACGCAGCGCATAAATTATCCCTGTGACTGGCGTAGCTAAAATTCTTAGCCATACTGGACAACTCCCCTATGGAGTCATAATCTTAATCAATCATTTGATTAAGAATGGACTGTGCGATGAATAATCCTGCCATGACAATCAAGGGTGAACAGGCGAAAAAACAGCTGATTGCTGCCGCACTGGCGCAGTTTGGTGAATATGGAATGAACGCCACCACCCGCGAGATAGCCGCCCAGGCCGGGCAGAATATCGCTGCCATCACCTACTACTTCGGTTCGAAAGAAGATTTGTACCTCGCCTGCGCCCAGTGGATTGCCGATTTTATTGGCGAGCAGTTCCGTCCGCACGCCGAAGAGGCCGAACGCTTGTTCGCACAACCACAGCCTGATCGCGCAGCCATCCGTGAACTGATCCTTCGCGCCTGCAGGAACATGATTAAGCTGCTCACCCAGGATGACACCGTCAACCTCAGCAAGTTTATCTCCCGTGAGCAGCTCTCTCCCACGGCAGCCTATCACCTGGTGCACGAACAGGTGATTAGCCCGCTACACAGCCACCTGACACGCCTGATTGCCGCCTGGACCGGCTGCGACGCCAACGATACCCGCATGATCCTCCATACTCATGCGTTGATTGGTGAGATTCTGGCGTTCCGTCTTGGCAAAGAAACAATTCTGTTACGTACCGGCTGGACCGCGTTCGATGAAGAAAAGACCGAACTGATCAACCAGACGGTGACCTGTCATATCGACCTGATTTTGCAAGGATTATCGCAAAGGAGTTTGTAGTGATGAAAAAACCTGTCGTGATCGGATTGGCGGTAGTGGTACTTGCCGCCGTGGTTGCCGGAGGCTACTGGTGGTATCAAAGCCGCCAGGATAACGGCCTGACGCTGTATGGCAACGTGGATATTCGTACGGTAAATCTTAGTTTCCGTGTTGGGGGGCGCGTTGAATCGCTGGCGGTGGACGAAGGTGATGCTATCAAAGCGGGCCAGGTGCTGGGCGAACTGGATCACAAGCCGTATGAGATTGCCCTGATGCAGGCGAAAGCGGGCGTCTCGGTGGCACAGGCGCAGTATGATCTGATGCTTGCCGGGTATCGCGATGAAGAAATCGCTCAGGCCGCCGCAGCGGTGAAACAGGCTCAAGCCGCCTATGACTATGCGCAGAACTTCTATAACCGCCAGCAAGGACTGTGGAAAAGCCGCACCATTTCGGCAAATGACCTGGAAAATGCCCGCTCCTCGCGCGACCAGGCACAGGCAACGCTGAAATCAGCACAGGATAAATTGCGTCAGTACCGTTCCGGTAACCGTGAACAGGACATCGCTCAGGCGAAAGCCAGCCTCGAACAGGCGCAGGCGCAACTGGCGCAGGCGGAGCTGAATTTACAGGACTCAACGTTGATAGCACCGTCTGATGGCACGCTGTTAACGCGCGCGGTGGAGCCAGGCACGGTTCTCAATGAAGGTGGCACGGTGTTTACCGTTTCACTAACGCGTCCGGTGTGGGTACGTGCCTATGTTGATGAACGGAATCTTGACCAGGCCCAGCCGGGGCGCAAAGTGCTGCTTTATACCGATGGTCGCCCGGACAAGCCCTATCACGGACAGATTGGTTTCGTTTCGCCGACTGCTGAATTTACCCCGAAAACCGTCGAAACACCGGATCTGCGTACCGACCTCGTCTATCGCCTGCGTATTGTGGTGACCGACGCCGATGATGCGTTACGCCAGGGAATGCCGGTGACGGTGCAATTCGGTAACGAGGCAGGACATGAATGATGCCGTTATCACGCTGAACGGCCTGGAAAAACGCTTTCCGGGCATGGACAAGCCCGCCGTCGCGCCGCTCGATTGTACCATTCACGCCGGTTATGTGACGGGGCTGGTGGGGCCGGACGGTGCAGGTAAAACCACGCTAATGCGGATGCTGGCGGGATTACTGAAACCCGACAGCGGCAATGCCACGGTGATTGGCTTTGATCCAATCAAAAACGACGGCGCGCTGCACGCCGTGCTCGGCTATATGCCGCAGAAATTTGGTCTGTATGAAGATCTCACGGTGATGGAGAACCTCAATCTGTACGCGGATTTGCGCAGCGTCACCGGCGAGGCACGTAAGCAAACTTTTGCTCGCCTGCTGGAGTTTACGTCTCTTGGGCCGTTTACCGGACGCCTGGCGGGCAAGCTCTCCGGTGGGATGAAACAAAAACTCGGTCTGGCCTGTACCCTGGTGGGCGAACCGAAAGTGTTGCTGCTCGATGAACCCGGCGTCGGCGTTGACCCTATCTCACGGCGCGAACTGTGGCAGATGGTGCATGAGCTGGCGGGCGAAGGGATGTTAATCCTCTGGAGTACCTCGTATCTCGACGAAGCCGAGCAGTGCCGTGACGTGTTACTGATGAACGAAGGCGAGTTGCTGTATCAGGGAGAACCAAAAGCCCTGACACAAACCATGGCCGGACGCAGCTTTCTGATGACCAGTCCACACGAGGGCAACCGCAAACTGTTGCAACGCGCCTTGAAACTGCCGCAGGTCAGCGACGGCATGATTCAGGGGAAATCGGTACGTCTGATCCTCAAAAAAGAGGCCACACCAGACGATATTCGCCATGCCGAAGGGATGCCGGAAATCAACATCAACGAAACTACGCCGCGTTTTGAAGATGCGTTTATTGATTTGCTGGGCGGTGCCGGAACCTCGGAATCGCCGCTGGGTGCAATATTGCATACGGTAGAAGGCACACCCGGCGAGACGGTGATCGAAGCGAAAGAACTAACCAAGAAATTTGGTGATTTTGCCGCCACCGATCACGTCAACTTTGCCGTTAAACGAGGGGAGATTTTTGGTCTGCTCGGGCCAAACGGCGCGGGGAAATCGACCACCTTTAAGATGATGTGCGGCTTGCTGGTGCCGACCTCTGGTCAGGCGCTGGTGCTGGGGATGGATCTGAAAGAGAGTTCCGGTAAAGCACGCCAGCATCTCGGCTATATGGCGCAAAAATTTTCGCTCTACGGCAACCTGACGGTCGAACAGAATTTACGCTTTTTCTCTGGTGTGTATGGCTTACGCGGTCGGGCGCAGAACGAAAAAATCTCCCGCATGAGCGAGGCATTCGGCCTGAAAAGTATCGCCTCCCACGCCACCGATGAACTGCCATTAGGTTTTAAACAGCGGCTGGCGCTGGCCTGTTCGCTGATGCATGAACCGGACATTCTGTTTCTCGACGAACCGACGTCCGGCGTTGATCCCCTCACCCGCCGTGAATTTTGGCTGCACATCAACAGCATGGTAGAGAAAGGCGTCACGGTGATGGTCACCACCCACTTTATGGATGAAGCGGAATATTGCGACCGCATCGGCCTGGTGTACCGTGGGAAATTAATCGCCAGCGGTACGCCGGACGATTTGAAAGCACAGTCGGCTAACGATGAGCAACCCGATCCCACCATGGAGCAAGCCTTTATTCAGTTGATCCACGACTGGGATAAGGAGCATAGCAATGAGTAACCCGATCCTTTCCTGGCGTCGCGTGCGGGCGCTGTGCGTTAAAGAGACGCGGCAGATCGTTCGCGATCCGAGTAGCTGGCTGATTGCGGTAGTGATCCCACTGCTACTGCTGTTTATTTTTGGTTACGGCATTAACCTCGACTCCAGCAAGCTGCGGGTCGGGATTTTACTGGAACAGCGTAGCGAAGCGGCGCTGGATTTCACCCACACTATGACCGGTTCGCCCTACATCGACGCCACCATCAGCGATAACCGTCAGGAACTGATCGCCAAAATGCAGGCGGGGAAAATTCGCGGTCTGGTGGTTATTCCGGTGGATTTTGCGGAACAGATGGAGCGCGCCAACGCCACCGCACCGATTCAGGTGATCACCGACGGCAGTGAGCCGAATACCGCTAACTTTGTGCAGGGGTATGTCGAAGGGATCTGGCAGATCTGGCAAATGCAGCGAGCGGAGGACAACGGGCAGACTTTTGAACCGCTTATTGATGTACAAACCCGCTACTGGTTTAACCCGGCGGCGATTAGCCAGCACTTCATTATCCCCGGTGCGGTGACCATCATCATGACGGTCATCGGCGCGATTCTCACCTCGCTGGTGGTGGCGCGAGAATGGGAACGCGGCACCATGGAGGCTCTGCTCTCTACGGAGATTACCCGCACGGAACTGCTGCTGTGTAAGCTGATCCCTTATTACTTTCTCGGGATGCTGGCGATGTTGCTCTGTATGCTGGTGTCAGTGTTTATTCTCGGCGTGCCGTATCGCGGTTCGCTGCTGATTCTGTTTTTTATCTCCAGCCTGTTTTTACTCAGTACCCTGGGGATGGGGCTGCTGATTTCCACGATTACCCGCAACCAGTTCAATGCCGCTCAGGTCGCTCTGAACGCGGCTTTTCTGCCGTCGATTATGCTTTCCGGCTTTATTTTTCAGATCGACAGTATGCCCGCGGTGATCCGCGCGGTGACGTACATTATTCCCGCTCGTTATTTCGTCAGCACCCTGCAAAGCCTGTTCCTCGCCGGGAATATTCCGGTGGTGCTGGTGGTAAACGTGCTGTTTTTGATCGCTTCGGCGGTGATGTTTATCGGCCTGACGTGGCTGAAAACCAAACGTCGGCTGGATTAGGGAGAAGAGCATGTTTCATCGCTTATGGACGTTAATCCGCAAAGAGTTGCAGTCGTTGCTGCGCGAACCGCAAACCCGCGCGATTCTGATTTTACCTGTGCTTATTCAGGTGATCCTGTTCCCGTTCGCCGCCACGCTGGAAGTGACTAACGCCACCATCGCCATCTACGATGAAGATAACGGCGAGCATTCGGTGGAGCTGACCCAACGTTTTGCCCGCGCCAGCGCCTTTACTCATGTGCTGCTGCTGAAAAGCCCACAGGAGATCCGCCCAACCATCGACACACAAAAGGCGTTACTACTGGTGCGTTTCCCGGCTGACTTCTCGCGCAAACTGGATACCTTCCAGACCGCGCCGTTGCAGTTGATCCTCGACGGGCGTAACTCCAACAGTGCGCAAATTGCCGCCAACTACCTGCAACAGATCGTCAAAAATTATCAGCAGGAGCTGCTGGAAGGAAAACCGAAACCTAACAACAGCGAGCTGGTGGTACGCAACTGGTATAACCCGAATCTTGACTACAAATGGTTTGTGGTGCCGTCGCTGATCGCCATGATCACCACTATCGGCGTAATGATCGTCACTTCACTTTCCGTCGCCCGCGAACGTGAACAAGGTACGCTCGATCAGCTACTGGTTTCGCCGCTCACCACCTGGCAGATCTTCATCGGCAAAGCCGTACCGGCGTTAATTGTCGCCACCTTCCAGGCCACCATTGTGCTGGCGATTGGTATCTGGGCGTATCAAATCCCCTTCGCCGGATCGCTGGCGCTGTTCTACTTTACGATGGTGATTTACGGTTTATCGCTGGTGGGATTCGGTCTGTTGATTTCATCACTCTGCTCGACACAACAGCAGGCGTTTATCGGCGTGTTTGTTTTTATGATGCCCGCCATTCTCCTTTCCGGTTACGTTTCTCCGGTGGAAAACATGCCAGTATGGCTGCAAAACCTGACGTGGATTAACCCTATTCGCCACTTTACGGACATTACCAAGCAGATTTATTTGAAGGATGCGAGTCTGGATATTGTGTGGAATAGTTTGTGGCCGCTACTGGTGATAACGGCCACGACAGGGTCAGCGGCGTACGCGATGTTTAGACGTAAGGTGATGTAACTTCTTATCTTTCGCCAGCAAAGACACTACCGCCGGGCCGGCAAGGATTGCCAGCCCTGCAATTGCCAGCAAAAAGTTGTTTTCCAGTACACGGGACAACAGCCACAGCACAATCAGCGCTGCGCCAAAATACCAGGTCGTGGTCAGCTCTTCCAGCACGTCTGCCACCTCACGCCAGCGTTGCTCGGGGTGGCGCTGAAACACCAACATCATCACTACCGTGACACAATACAGTGCGCATAATCCCACGCCGACGTGAACCAGAGTCTTACTCATCCAGCCCACCACCAGCAGCGCCACTACCAGTAAATGCAACATAATCTGCCAGCAACTTAGACCAGTTGCGACACGAACACGTTGTTGCCACTTCATGGCTTCTCTCCTGAAGAATTTATCTCTACTTACTCAGAGTACCGAACTTTACGGAAAATTCCGTAAGACCGCACCTTTTTGTGACGCCGACTACACTATTTCAATGAGATAAGAGGCAAAGACAGGAAAATTATGCCCGATCAAACACAACAATTTTCGTTCAAGGTGCTCACCATCAACATTCACAAAGGTTTTACCGCGTTTAACCGACGCTTCATTTTGCCGGAACTTCGCGACGCGGTGCGTACCGTCAGCGCCGATATTGTTTGCCTGCAGGAAGTGATGGGCGCGCACGAAGTTCATCCGCTGCATGTGGAAAACTGGCCCGATACCTCGCACTACGAGTTTCTCGCCGACACGATGTGGAGCGATTTTGCCTACGGTCGCAATGCCGTATACCCGGAAGGGCATCACGGCAACGCCGTACTGTCGCGTTATCCCATTGAACATTATGAGAATCGCGATGTTTCGGTCGATGGTGCGGAAAAGCGCGGCGTGCTCTACTGCCGCATTGTGCCACCGATGACCGGAAAAGCGATTCATGTGATGTGCGTACATCTGGGCCTGCGTGAGGCGCACCGTCAGGCGCAGCTTGCGATGCTCGCCGAATGGGTGAATGAGCTACCGGACGGCGAACCGGTATTGGTGGCGGGTGATTTCAATGACTGGCGGCAAAAAGCTAATCATCCGTTAAAAGTGCAGGCCGGACTGGATGAGATTTTTACCCGCGCCCACGGACGCCCGGCGCGCACGTTTCCGGTGCAATTTCCTCTACTACGACTGGACAGGATCTACGTCAAAAATGCCAGCGCCAGCGCGCCAACCGCGTTGCCGCTGCGGACATGGCGACACCTTTCTGATCATGCCCCTTTAAGTGCGGAGATTCATTTATGAAATGTAGCTGGCGCGAAGGCAATAAGATCCAGTTGCTGGAAAACGGCGAGCAATATTATCCCGCGGTGTTTAAGGCGATTGGCGAGGCACAAGAACGCATCATTCTTGAAACGTTTATCTGGTTTGAGGATGACGTCGGCAAACAGCTGCATGCGGCACTACTGGCAGCAGCGCAACGCGGGGTTAAAGCGGAAGTCTTGCTGGATGGCTACGGTTCGCCGGATCTCAGCGATGAGTTTGTCAATGAACTGACGGCAGCTGGCGTGGTATTTCGCTACTACGATCCCCGCCCTCGCCTTTTTGGTATGCGCACCAATGTGTTTCGCCGGATGCATCGCAAAATTGTGGTGATCGACGCGCGTATCGCCTTTATTGGCGGGCTGAATTACTCCGCCGAGCATATGTCCAGCTACGGTCCAGAGGCTAAACAGGATTACGCGGTACGCCTTGAAGGGCCGATTGTCGAAGATATTCTCCAGTTTGAGCTGGAAAACCTGCCTGGACAGAGCGCGGCACGACGCTGGTGGCGACGTCATCACAAAGCGGAAGAGAACCGCCAGCCGGGAGAAGCGCAGGTATTGCTGGTCTGGCGCGATAACGAAGAACATCGCGATGATATTGAACGTCACTATCTGAAAATGCTCACTCAGGCGCGGCGAGAAGTCATTATCGCCAACGCCTACTTCTTCCCCGGCTATCGATTTTTACACGCCTTGCGTAAAGCGGCACGGCGCGGGGTGCGGATCAAACTGATCATTCAGGGCGAACCGGATATGCCGATTGTCAGAGTCGGTGCGCGCTTGCTGTATAACTATCTGGTTAAAGGCGGCGTTCAGGTATTTGAGTACCGCCGCCGCCCGCTCCACGGCAAAGTGGCATTGATGGACGATCACTGGGCGACAGTAGGGTCCAGTAATCTCGATCCGCTCAGTTTGTCACTGAATCTCGAAGCAAATGTCATCATCCACGATCGTCATTTTAACCAGACGCTGCGCGATAATCTGAACGGCATTATTGCCGCAGATTGTCAGCAGGTCGATGAGACCATGCTGCCGAAACGCACCTGGTGGAACCTGACCAAAAGCGTGCTGGCGTTCCACTTTTTACGCCACTTCCCGGCGCTGGTTGGCTGGCTTCCGGCACACACACCACGTCTGGCGCAGGTTGATCCGCCCGCACAACCGACAATGGAAACGCAGGATCGGGTAGAAACTGAAAACACGGGGGTAAAACCCTGATGAGTAAATCACACCCGCGCTGGCGCTTAGCAAAGAAGATCCTCACCTGGCTGTTTTTTATCGCGGTGATTGTGTTGCTGGTGGTCTACGCCAAAAAAGTGGACTGGGAAGAGGTCTGGAAGGTCATCCGCGACTACAATCGCGTTGCGCTGCTTAGTGCGGTCGGGCTGGTGGTCGTCAGCTATCTGATTTACGGCTGCTATGACCTGCTCGCCCGCTTTTACTGCGGTCACAAACTGGCGAAGCGCCAGGTGATGCTGGTGTCGTTTATCTGCTACGCCTTCAACCTGACGCTCAGTACCTGGGTCGGCGGCATTGGTATGCGCTATCGTTTGTACTCCCGACTAGGGTTACCGGGCAGCACTATTACGCGGATTTTCTCGCTCAGTATTACCACCAACTGGCTGGGCTATATTTTACTGGCAGGGATTATCTTTACCGCAGGCGTGGTGGAGTTGCCGGATCACTGGTATGTCGATCAAACTACGCTGCGTATTCTCGGCATTGGCTTACTGATGATTATCGCGGTTTATTTGTGGTTTTGCGCTTTCGCGAAGCACCGCCATATGACCATCAAAGGGCAAAAGCTGGTGCTGCCTTCATGGAAATTCGCCCTCGCTCAGATGCTGATTTCCAGCGTTAACTGGATGGTAATGGGGGCGATTATCTGGCTGTTACTTGGTCAAAGCGTGAACTATTTCTTTGTACTGGGCGTGTTACTGGTTAGTAGTATTGCTGGCGTCATCGTGCATATTCCGGCGGGGATCGGTGTGCTGGAAGCGGTGTTTATCGCGCTACTGGCTGGGGAGCATACATCCAAAGGCACAATTATTGCCGCCCTACTCGCTTATCGCGTCCTGTATTACTTTATCCCGCTGCTGCTGGCGCTGATCTGTTACCTGCTACTGGAAAGCCAGGCGAAGAAGCTACGGGCGAAAAATGAAGCGGCGATGTGAAGTTTAGTTAAGTTCTTTAGTATCTGCATTTACGACTAATGAAAAAAACGCGTATGCCTTTGCCAGACAAGCGTTATAGCTATCGCGGCAAGTATCCCAAAGAAGCCGATAAAATAGTAATAGAGTGTTAATGCACCTGTAACAGCGCAACGAACCGGACTCCACAACTCTTCACTATGGCATTTCCCCGCCAGTTCAAGGAGCTTATTTCGTCCATGCGAGATAATGCCTGACCATAACACAATCATTAAGCAACTTATTACCCAAACGGGTCGTTCACTCATTAATGCGGCATTCATGATGATCACCAGGGCCAACCCTGTCAACGTCATCATAATGATAAAACGGTGAGAACCAGGATCAACATTAAATAATAAACCGGCCAGCATACTGATTAAAAACATCGCGCCCGCAGTGCTGAACACGACGATAATGGCAGGTACAGGAGCTAAACTAGCAACGACAATCGCCACCAAAGAGAGTAAAAATAGATATATTACGCCTGCGATGACGGCATTTATCTTGTTGATATCCTTACTTAAGCCATACATACAAAGTAATAATAATCCTATGGCGACATACATTTGCGGTGAATCATATTTTGTTGCCGTAATTTCGAGATACTTCGCTACCCAGGCCAGTCCTGCGGTTGTCACCAAACCTAAAGCGGTAATGAGCCATATACCGTTTAATATCCTGGTCTCGTGCTGAAAATCTAATTTATTGCTGTTTTGTGAGTATGATTCCATTCTTTTAGTTGTCCTTAGAAAAAATATTAATATTCACCATCAATAAATTTAAAACCACGCATACAAAATACTTTTGTATTTATGGATACGGAAAACGCTTCCGCTCGCCATAAGGCGTATTTTATACCTGGTACTTGTTAAGTGTCGTTTTTAGTAAGAAAAAAAATCCCGACACATGGCCGGGATATTGATGGTGAAAAAGAATTAACGGCGGTTGCCAAAAATTCGCAGCAACATCAGGAACAGGTTGATGAAGTCCAGATACAAGGTTAACGCGCCAAGAATGGAATATTTGCGCAGGTTCGACGTGTCGCGGGTATCAATCTGCTCACCCATATTTTTCAATTTCTGAGTGTCATACGCCGTCAATCCGACAAAGACAATCACGCCGATGTAGGTAACTGCCCACATCAATGCTTCGCTTTTCAGCCAGAAGTTGACCAGCGATGCCAGCACAATGCCGATTAACGCCATAAACAGCATATTGCCAAAGCCACTTAAATCGCGCTTCGTGGTGTAACCGTACAGGCTCATTGCGCCGAACATCCCGGCAGTAACGACGAAAGTACTGGCGATAGAAGCAGCGGTATAGACAATGAATATACTGGAAAGCGTAAGACCCGTCAGCGCCGAATAAAGCATAAAGAGCATCGTCGTTACACCTGCGCTCAGCTTTTGAATCATCGCTGATAACACAATAACCAATGCTAATTGCGCGATGATCAGACCGATTAAAAAGACACGGTTAGTAAACAACAGCTCCATCACGGCCGCGGAATTAGCCGCATACCAGGCAACAAATGCGGTCAGCAACAAGCCAACGGTCATCCAGCCATAGACTTGCGCCATATAAGTTTGCAAGCCAGCCCGGGGTTGTACGATTGAATCAGAACGTGGGAATCTGTCCATGACGATCTCCTGAAGATATAAGGAATATCTTAAGGATACTGCAAAATGATGAGGCTGTGCATCGACGCAGCGTAAACGCATGTACTGAGCGGTGAAATTGCCGGACGCAGCGGTGCCTTATCCGGCTAACAAAAAACTACCAGCGTTTTGCCGCCTGCTGATCGCTCTCCCGGGCTTCAACCCAGCGGTCGCCTTCCGGCGTGGCTTCGCGCTTCCAGAACGGTGCGCGGGTTTTGAGATAATCCATAATAAACTGCCCGGCTTCAAACGCACTGCTGCGATGCGCACTGGTGACACCGACAAAAACGATTTCATCGCCCGGCCATAATTCCCCGATGCGGTGAATCACAGTGACGCGCCCCAGCGGCCAGCGGTTACGCGCTTCATCAACAATTTCTGCCAGTGCTTTTTCAGTCATCCCCGGATAGTGTTCGAGGGTTAATGCTTTGACGCTGTCGCCCAGGTTATGGTTGCGCACCTTACCAGTAAAGGTGACTACCGCACCGTCTTCGTCACGCTCCGCCAGCCACGGGTACTCTTCTCCTACGCTGAACGGCTGCGGACCAACAACAATTTTGGTTTCTGCCATCTTAACCTCCGGTTACCGGCGGGAAGAAAGCTACTTCGTCGCCGTCAGTCAGCGGATGGTCAAAACTCACCAGCGTCTGGTTGACGGCAGCCAGTAATTTGCCATCTTCCAGCGCCAGCGCCCAGCGATCGCTCTGCGCAGCCATGTGCTGGCGTAACGCTTCAACAGTTGGGAAATCCGCAGCCACTTCGGTTGCATCTGTTCCCACCAACTCGCGCACCTGGGCGAAAAAAAGAACTTTAATCATCCGCTTCCACCTTAAAGTCACCCGACTTGCCGCCGCTCTTCGCCAGCAAACGTACCGGACCAATCACCATATCTTTTTGCACCGCTTTGCACATGTCATAAATGGTCAGCGCCGCCACGGAGGCCGCGGTTAATGCTTCCATTTCGACACCGGTTTTCCCGGTCAGGCGGCATAAGGTTTCTATACGCACCCGATTGTGCTCCGGCTCGGCCTGTAAATTGACTTCAACTTTGCTGAGCATCAGCGGATGACAGAGCGGGATCAGATCCCAGGTGCGTTTTGCCGCCTGAATACCGGCAATACGCGCAGTGGCAAATACGTCGCCTTTGTGGTGGCGACCATCAATAATCATCGCCAGCGTCTCGCTGCGCATGGTGACAAAGGCTTCCGCCCGCGCTTCACGCACGGTTTCCGCTTTGGCGGAGACATCCACCATGTGCGCTTCGCCAGCGGCGTTGATATGGGTCAGTTGCGACATACTTATTTCTTCAAATGTGGATGGAAATTACACGGACGCGTACGGGCATCCAGCTGCGGCGCGATGATATTTTCCCATGCGGTACGGCACGCTTTGGTCGAACCCGGCATGGCGAAAATCAGCGTTTTGTTGGCGACGCCCGCTACCGCACGAGATTGCAACGTGGAAGTGCCAATCTCTTCAAAAGACAACATCCGGAACACTTCACCAAAACCTTCAACTTCACGGTCGAACAACGGCAGCAATGCTTCGGGAGCCTGATCACCTTCCGTCAGGCCAGTACCACCCGTAATCAATACCACTTGTACATCGTCGCTGGCGATCCACGCAGATACCTGAGCGCGAATAGCGTAGCGGTTTTCTTTCACAATGGCTTTATCGACAACGTGATGGCCCGCTTCTTGCGCCGAATCGCGCAGATAGTGACCGGAGGTATCGTCTTCTTCACCGCGACGATTAGAAACCGTAAGAATAGCAATACGGGTCGGGATAAATTCAGTGCTTACCTGACTCATCTGATCTCTCCTTTTGACGTTTTAGCCGCCAATGTACGATAAGTTTTGCGTAATACCGGTGTTGTTTTGATGCAGGAAATGGGTCTGTTTCTTCTCCCGCAGCGCCGCTGAAATACGCGCTTCCAGCGCCTGTTGCTGGGTATCGTCTTCCAGCAGATCGCGCAGGTTAACGCCGCCTTCACCAAACAGGCAGAGATGGAGTTTACCAATGGAGGAAACGCGCAGGCGGTTGCAAGTGGCGCAGAAGTCTTTTTCATACGGCATGATAAGGCCAATCTCTCCGGCGTAATCTGGATGGCAAAAGACTTGCGCGGGACCGTCGCTGCGTTGACGTAATTGGTGGATCCAGCCGCGACGCAGTAGCTCGTCACGCAGAACCTGACCAGAGATGTGATGCTTACGGAAGAGCTCGCTGCCCTCGCCCGTTTCCATCAGTTCGATGAAACGCAGCTGGATAGGGCGATGCTGGATCCAGTTCAGAAAGGTGTCGAGCTGGTGATGATTAACATCACGCATCAGCACGGTATTGACTTTGACCTTCTCAAAACCGGCCTCAAATGCAGCATCAATCCCCGCCATGACCTGGTTGAATTTATCCTGCCCGGTAATAGCGTGAAACTGGCGGGCGTCCAGACTGTCGACACTGACGTTAATGCCAGTAAGTCCCGCATCGCGCCAGTTCGCCACATCGCGTTCCAGACGGTAACCATTGGTGGTGACCGCAATCTGGCGGATAGCGTCGTTTTCCCGCACAGCGGCGATGATATCGGTAAAGTCGCGGCGTAAAGACGGCTCACCGCCTGTCAGGCGCACTTTTTCGGTGCCCAGACTGGCGAAGGCGCGCGTAACCCGGCGAATTTCATCGACGGTAAGAAAGCCTTTATTGGTGACGCCGCTCGGTTTGTAGCCATCCGGCAGGCAGTAGGTGCAACGAAAGTTACACACATCGGTAATCGACAGGCGCAAGTAGTAAAACTTACGCGCAAATGCATCAGTCAGTTGTGAAGCCATGTACACCTTTCCAGATACGGGAGGCGAAGTCATTTCTTCCTTCGCCCTGGTGGCAATCTTTACGAGCATTGTCACGGCCAAAGCACCGTATCAGTTGACCCAGGTGCAGAGGCTAGAGTGTTTAGTGGTTATGCCGATACTAGCGTGTAAATGAGATTTTTACCATCCACACTTTCGCTATGTAATCATGTATATAGCGTCATGATCGTGCTATTTCGCTACAGAATAAGGGAAAATGGCGGTTTTACTTTGATATACATCATCAGGGAGGCATAGCGTGCATCGTCCTTTAGAGGTAGAAGAAAATAGTTTGTATCCTCAATATTGGCAGGTTAATTGCTGTTTCCCCGCAATTTGCGCTACTGTAGCGCGGATAATCTGACTCCAGGAAACTATATGCGCAATCGTACGCTGGCTGATCTTGATCGTGTCGTTGCTCTCGGCGGAGGGCATGGACTGGGACGCGTTCTCTCATCACTTTCGTCTTTGGGTTCTCGTTTAACGGGTATCGTCACCACCACCGATAATGGTGGCTCGACGGGGCGTATTCGCCGTTCAGAAGGCGGCATTGCCTGGGGCGATATGCGCAACTGCCTCAACCAGCTGATAACGGAACCGAGCGTCGCCTCCGCGATGTTTGAATACCGTTTTGGCGGCAATGGCGAACTTTCCGGTCATAATCTCGGAAACTTGATGTTAAAGGCGCTGGATCACCTTAGCGTGCGGCCTCTGGAAGCCATCAATTTAATTCGTAATCTGCTGAAAGTGGATACGCATTTGATTCCAATGTCAGAGCATCCTGTTGATCTGATGGCGATTGACGATCAGGGGCATGAAGTTTACGGCGAGGTCAATATCGACCAGTTAACTACGCCGATTCAAGAGTTATTGTTAACGCCTAATGTACCCGCAACGCGTGAGGCGGTTCACGCTATCAATGAAGCGGATCTCATCATTATTGGGCCTGGCAGTTTTTATACCAGCCTGATGCCAATTCTGCTGCTGAAGGAAATCGCCCAGGCATTACGCCGCACGCCAGCGCCGATGGTTTATATCGGCAATCTGGGGCGTGAGTTGAGTTTACCTGCGGCTAATTTGAAGCTGGAAAGCAAGCTGGCAATTATGGAGCAGTATGTTGGTAAAAAGGTCATTGATGCGGTCATCGTCGGGCCAAAAGTGGATGTCTCGGCGGTGAAAGAGCGGATTGTGATCCAGGAGGTACTGGAGGCCAGCGATATTCCGTATCGTCATGACCGCCAGTTGTTACATAACGCGCTGGAAAAGGCGTTACAGGCTTTAGGTTAACGGAAATCCGAAGGAAAATTCCGGCTTCCTATTGAAGACAAAGTGCGCGTTGTTTATGCCGGATGCGGCGTGAACGCCTTATCCGGCCTACAAACCGCGCAAATTCAATATATTGCGGAGAAAATGTAGGCCTGATAAGCGTAGCGCATCAGGCTGTTTTCCGTTTGTCATCAGTCTTCTTCGCTATCCTGTTACGATGCCGCGATAAACAGCTCACGCAGCTGATGCAACTGGTCACGAATTTGCGCCGCTTCTTCGAACTCCAGATTCTGCGCGTGTTGCATCATCAACCCTTCCAGCTCATGGATTTTCTGCTGCAACGCTTTCGGCGACATATCCATCGGCACATTATCCGGCTCAACAATCGGTCGCGATTTTCCTCTGCCCTTCGCTTTGGTTTTAGCAATGTTCTGCCCCAACGCCAGGATATCGACCACTTTCTTGTTCAAGCCTTGCGGCGTAATGCCGTGTTCCTCGTTGTACTTCTGCTGTTTCTCGCGGCGACGTTCGGTTTCGCCAATCGCTTTCGCCATTGATGGGGTGATCTTATCGCCGTAGAGAATCGCTTTACCGTTAACGTTACGTGCCGCACGACCAATGGTCTGGATCAACGAACGTTCGGAACGCAGGAAGCCTTCTTTGTCAGCGTCGAGGATCGCCACCAGCGAAACTTCCGGCATATCCAGACCTTCACGCAGTAAGTTGATCCCTACCAATACGTCGAACTCACCCAGACGCAAGTCGCGGATAATCTCCATACGTTCGACGGTGTCGATATCTGAGTGAAGATAACGCACGCGCTCGCCATGTTCTTCGAGATATTCGGTAAGATCTTCCGCCATCCGCTTGGTCAGTGTGGTGACCAGTACGCGTTCGTTAATTGCCGCTCGCTGACGAATCTCCGAAAGAAGATCATCAACCTGTGTCGCCACCGGCCGCACTTCGATAATCGGGTCAAGCAATCCGGTTGGACGCACCACCTGATCCACCACATCGCCGCCGGATTTTTCCAGCTCATAATTACCCGGCGTCGCCGAAACATAGATGGTTTGCGGCGCTAATGCTTCGAACTCTTCAAACTTAAGCGGACGGTTATCCAGCGCTGATGGCAGGCGGAAGCCGTACTCCACCAGTGTCTCTTTACGCGCCCGGTCACCGCGATACATGCCGCCAATTTGTGGAATGGTGACGTGAGATTCATCGACCACCAGCAGCCCATCAGCAGGGAGGTAATCAAACAGCGTCGGCGGTGGCTCACCCGGTCCACGACCGGAGAGGAAGCGCGAGTAGTTTTCAATCCCCGAACAGTAGCCCAGCTCGTTCATCATCTCCAGATCAAACTGGGTACGCTGGGTCAGCCGCTGCTCTTCCAGCAGTTTGTTGTTTTCCAACAGCACTTTGCGTCTGGCGGCCAGCTCTTCTTTGATCTCCTCCATCGCCTGTACGATGCGCTCGCGCGGTGTGACGTAGTGCGTTTTCGGGTAGATGGTAAAACGTGGAATAGTGGAAACAATCTGCCCGGTCAGCGGGTCAAATAACGACAATCGTTCCACTTCCTCGTCAAACAGTTCCACGCGAAGTGCAATGTCATCCGATTCTGCCGGGAAGATATCTATCACCTCGCCACGAACGCGGAAAGTACCACGCTGGAATGCTTGATCATTACGAGCGTATTGCAGCTCCGCCAGTCGGCGCAGAATCGCGCGCTGATCGATAATCATACCGACCGTGAGATGGAGCATCATCTTGAGATATAAATCAGGATCGCCCAGACCATAAATCGCGGAAACAGACGCCACCACAACCACATCACGCCGCTCCAGCATCGCTTTGGTGGCGGACAAACGCATCTGCTCAATATGTTCGTTAACCGAGGCATCTTTCTCAATGAAAGTGTCGGAACTCGGTACATAGGCTTCCGGCTGATAGTAGTCGTAGTAGGAAACGAAATATTCCACCGCGTTTTCCGGGAAGAACTCTTTCATTTCGCCATACAGCTGGGCCGCCAGCGTTTTGTTGGGCGCAAGTACCATGGTTGGGCGCTGAAGGTCAGCAATGACATTGGCAATGGTGAATGTTTTCCCGGAGCCAGTCACGCCAAGTAACGTCTGGTGCGCCAGGCCATCTTCCAGCCCCTCTTCGAGACGTCGAATCGCCTCTGGCTGATCGCCAGAAGGTTTAAAAGCGGAATTCAGTTTGAACGGTTTACTCATGAGTCGCTACCTGAAGGAGTTGGGCGGGCAGGTATGTAATTTTACTCGTCGTACTTAATTATGCCAACAAATTATACTGGATAAAAAAACAGTTCATCACCATAATATTTCTGTTACAGCGTAAACTCCGCTGTCAATCATGAGCAAAATTTACTCTGTGGCGAGATAAAACTCCGGCCTTACCGGGTTATCCCCAAAGCAACGGCTTTTTTAACATTTGTCAAGATGAGTGATGACAGTTTTATGGCAAGAGATGCCTGTTCAGTGACTGCCATTGCATTTATCTAACCAGTTAAAAAATAAAAGATATTTCTTTGAGCCGTCTTTAACGCCAATTCGCGTGCAAGCCGCGTATTCTCTCGCTTGCCTCGTGTTTTCTAACTCTAATACACATGGTTATCCACAGGAATAGTGGATAACTGTCTCCAGCCCCTATCC
>NZ_SJWV01000759.1:0-255 GCF_004352695.1 Escherichia sp. KCJ4928 | reverse complement strand
ATAACGCCGTGGTGTCAGACCCGCAAAAGCGGCGAACTGTCTGGCATGGGCGAAGCGGTCCTTCAGACCGATATAAGCCAGCAATACCGCAGATGTTTTCTCTCCGATACCCGGGATGCTTTCCAGCTGTTTCCTGCGGTGTTTCATATCCGGATCATCGTCTGTCAGGTCTTTTATCTGCTTCTCAAGACGCTTCAGCTCTGCTTCAAGCCACAGAAGGTGAGCATCAATGCTCGGTCTCTGGACTTCCCGCGC
>NZ_SJWV01000758.1:0-255 GCF_004352695.1 Escherichia sp. KCJ4928 | reverse complement strand
ATAACGCCGTGGTGTCAGACCCGCAAAAGCGGCGAACTGTCTGGCATGGGCGAAGCGGTCCTTCAGACCGATATAAGCCAGCAATACCGCAGATGTTTTCTCTCCGATACCCGGGATGCTTTCCAGCAGTTTCCTGCGGTGTTTCATATCCGGATCATCGTCTGTCAGGTCTTTTATCTGCTTCTCAAGACGCTTCAGCTCTGCTTCAAGCCACAGAAGGTGAGCATCAATGCTCGGTCTCTGGACTTCCCGCGC
>NZ_SJWV01000757.1:0-255 GCF_004352695.1 Escherichia sp. KCJ4928 | reverse complement strand
TGTTCCGGGAGGTTGCCAGATGGTACCGGAACGCGTTAAAAACGCATCCGGGCGCGATTCTGGCGTGTCGTTTTTGTTGCTGTGTTTTGCCTCTTTGCCAGATCGCGCTCATTCCTCAGCCTCATCCTGCGATGTCTGCGTATGTCATCAACTGAAAAGATGGAAAAAAAACAGTGTCATGAGGTTTACGCAGGCAAAACCAGCGTTATTCACATGGCTGAATAGCTATGCATACGGTTAAAATTTATCAGGTGC
>NZ_SJWV01000756.1:0-255 GCF_004352695.1 Escherichia sp. KCJ4928 | reverse complement strand
TTTTAATGATACCGGTGAAACGCGAAAGGATGCTCACGATACGGGTCACGGATGAGGAACATGCGCGGCTGCTGGCACGTTGTGAGGGAAAACAACTTGCGTCATGGATGCGTAAGGTCTGCCTGGGTGCACCGCCATCGAAAACGTCAGGTCTTCCGACACTGGCACCGCCGCTGTTGCGCCAGTTCGCTTCGGTCGGCAATAACCTGAATCAGATAGCCCGGAAGATAAACAGCGGACAGTGGTCGGGGCATG
>NZ_SJWV01000755.1:0-255 GCF_004352695.1 Escherichia sp. KCJ4928 | reverse complement strand
GGAAATGCACTTACTGAACGCCTTAGAGCAATTGCAGCAGGACTATACGCAGCGGCTGAAAGACTGGGAGAGCGCCTTCACGGATTTGCAGCATATGTTCGAGCTGACACGACAGGAGAACGGGCAAATGAGGGAACAGTGCGACGACTTGAGTCAGCAGGTGCAGAGATTAGCCGGGCAGGTGGACCGCTTGAGTCGGTTATTTATCACGAACAGCAGATAAGGGATGAACAGGAAAGGCAGGCACGCCTGGAA
>NZ_SJWV01000754.1:0-256 GCF_004352695.1 Escherichia sp. KCJ4928 | reverse complement strand
AGAGCACAGCCCCTGAACCGGCAGTGTCGGAACAGAATCATCCTTATGACATCCCTGCAGAAGAGACAGACAATCAGGCATATGAAGATGACTATGCAGCATATGCATCCCTGCAGTCGGTAACTGCAGGGACAGCCTCCCCGAATGAACCGCAGGTGAATGCTGTTTCTGCCATTGACAGCAACGCAAAGAATACCTCTGCCGCCACCACTGACGACCGAAATGTATTAGCACAAGAACCCAATGCTGACGCCAC
>NZ_SJWV01000753.1:0-257 GCF_004352695.1 Escherichia sp. KCJ4928 | reverse complement strand
TCAGCCAGACCGCGATCGCAGACGTCAGATAAGGACCCGCTGGTCACTCACGGATGACGTGATACCACGCCGCCATGATAACGATGAAGGCTCAGATACTGGTGAAACCACCGAAACCACTGAAACCACTGAAACCACTGAAACCCGGCATCCCGCCGACAAGGAAAAAGCACAATGACCATCCGCTACACTGCAACACTGAACAATAAACACCTGTCCCTGACCGCCCTGTACCCTGACGGTGGTCAGGAGGTTAT
>NZ_SJWV01000752.1:0-257 GCF_004352695.1 Escherichia sp. KCJ4928 | reverse complement strand
GGCGTTTCCCCCTGGAAGCTCCCTCGTGCGCTCTCCTGTTCCGACCCTGCCGCTTACCGGATACCTGTCCGCCTTTCTCCCTTCGGGAAGCGTGGCGCTTTCTCATAGCTCACGCTGTTGGTATCTCGGCTCGGTGTAGGTCGTTCGCTCCAAGCTGGGCTGTGTGCACGAACCCCCCGTTCAGCCCGACCGCTGCGCCTTATCCGGTAACTATCGTCTTGAGTCCAACCCGGTAAGACACGACTTAACGCCACTGG
>NZ_SJWV01000751.1:0-258 GCF_004352695.1 Escherichia sp. KCJ4928 | reverse complement strand
GTCCGGCACGTCTGTATCCAGCACTTCGCGGATAATTTCTTTAACAGTACAGTACATGTTCTCGTCTCCTTTACAGGGGCGGCATTGCCGCCCCGTCCGTTAATCAGTCCAGTGCCGCGTAAATCGCATTGCATTCGGGGTGAAATTCGATGTGGCTCCACAACTGCGCATCGCGCATCCGGTAAAGGTGTGTCAGTCCCGCATCCCCGCTGTCGTGGTACAGCCACAACTGGCGGTTAATCACAAGGGAAGTCAGGA
>NZ_SJWV01000750.1:0-259 GCF_004352695.1 Escherichia sp. KCJ4928 | reverse complement strand
CGGGATCGTATCCGTAATATCTGGGCCATAACCCCGGTCAGTAACGGCATTACCGTTAATAATGACCAACCTCATGCGGGTCAGCATACCCTGGAGTTTCCGATGGCAACATTCAGCCAGGTGATGTCACAAATGCAACAACACTGGCCACAGATAATGCAGGAAGTTCGCTCCCCCAAAAATCCTCCCAATAATCTGTACATTGGTGAAGACAGGCAACCTGCATCAGCACCTCAGGATCAATCAATGCGACTCCCCC
>NZ_SJWV01000074.1:0-19469 GCF_004352695.1 Escherichia sp. KCJ4928 | reverse complement strand
ATTTAAAATTATTAAACTCCACCGATTCAGATTAATATCAGCAATAGAAAGATAGGAAATCACCAATTCAATAACATCATCAATGAAACATATTGTAGAATTAATTTAAACAAGGCGTTCCATTCAACCAGAACGCCCCTTATTTACTCTCATCACCCCGCAAACTGCCTGAACAGCGCCTTACCCTTAACCAGTCGCGCACCCAGCCAGCCGCCGAAAAGCGACAGCAGCAGCGCACCGCTGCACGGCAGAACAATCCACAATCGCCAGTCTGGCTCCCACGGGAAATCAAACACTTTCGCCTGCAACACTGCCAGTGCCGTTTCCGCACCAATTGCGGCCACCAGGCCGGAAACAAACCCAAGCATGGCGAACTCACACCACAATGTCGTGCGCAGCAGTTTTTTCCCCGCACCGAGTGTGCGCCATACCACCAGCTCCTGATGACGCTGGCGCATTCCCACCTGCACCTGTGCCAGCAACAGCAACATACCGCAGGCGGTGACCAGCACCACCATCACCTCCAGCGCCCGACTTACCTGCTCCAGCACCTGACCGACCTGTTTTAAAATCGCGCCAATATCTAACAGGCTAATGGTCGGGAACTGGCGGTTGAGTTGCGTCAACATGCCGTTGCCATTCTCCCAGCGGAAACTGGTAAGCCAGCTCTGCGGTTGCCCGTCTAATGCCCCTTCAGGGAAAATAAAATAGAAATTAGGCCGCAGACTTTCCCAGTCCACTTTGCGCAGGCTGGTCACTTTAGCGCGGAACTCCTGGGTATCGCCCATAAAAGTCACGGTATCACCGAGGGCAACGTTTAAGCGTTTCGCCAGCCCCTCTTCCATCGACACTTCATCGGCTTTTGGCGGCCAGTTACCGGCGACAATCGGATTATGATCGGGTCGCGTATTTTGCCAGGTAAGATTGAGTTCGCGGTTAAGCGCCTCATCTTCATTACCTTCTGTCGGCTTATCGTTAATCGCCGTCAGCCGCGCCCGCACTACCGGATAAAATGATTCCGGGACTATCTGATGTTCCGCGAGGAACGCTTTTAGCGGTTCTACCTGTTCTGTGGCAATGTTAATTAAAAAGTAGTTCGGGCTTTCTGGAGGTAGCTGCTGCTGCCAGCGGTCAAGCAGATCGCCACGCAATACCAGCAACAGCGCCAGCAGCATAAAGGAGAGCGAAAATGCCGAAAGCTGGCTTAATGTTGACCACGGCTGACGTAACAGGCGGCTAACCGCCAGGCGCAGAGGTAGCGATTTCAGCGTCATGCGGCGAAGTACATTCAGCATCATCCAGCCCAGCACACCGCACAGCAAAGCCAGTACTACCGCGCCCGCCAGCACCGCCCAAAGCAGCATGCTGCCACCCATTAATCCGGCGAGCAGCAGCACAACCACCACACTGACAATCGGCAGATAAAACTTCAGCGGCCAGACGTTCGCGACCACATCATTACGTAATACGCGTAAAGGCTGCGTTGCCAGCAACAAGCGGTACGGTCGTAGCCCCACCAGCAGCGAGATAACCGTCATGGTGCCCAGCGCCCATAGCCACGGCCAGAGGCTGGCTGGCGGTAGTGCAGCAGGCAGAACGGGCTTGAGCAGCACCATCAACACGTTTTCGAACAACAGGCCTATCGCCCCACCGGTAACGGCTGAAAGCGCCAGCACCAGCAACCACTGACCGACGATTAGCTTACGCAGTTGCGCTCGCCCTGCCCCCAGCGTTTTGAGGATCGCCACCAGATCGTAGCGACTGCGACAGTAATGATTCATCGCTACCGCCACTGCTGCCACTGCCAGCAGCAAGGTCAGAAGCGCCGAAAGCAGCAGGAACTGTTGCGAGCGTTCCATCGATCGCCCCAGCGCGCCTTCGTCCTGTTCCAGACCGTACCAGCGTTGTTCGGGTTTAAGCTGGGGTAACAACCATTTCTCATAGCCGTCGAGCTGGTTCTCGTTGCCGCCGAATTTATAACGCCAGGTGACCCGACTCCCCGGCTGCACGGCTCCGGTTTTATCGACATCCGCCAGATTCATCATCAGACGCGGAGCCATCTGGAAGGGGTTAAAACCGGAATCCGGTTCCTGAATCACTTCTCCGGCAATCCGCAAGGTGGCATCGCCCACGTCAATGGTGTCGCCCGTTTTCAGGTTAAGCAGCGCCATCAGGCGTGGGGCCAGCAATACGCTGCCCGCCTGCGGTTTCAGGCCAGGGGGATTAGTTTGCAGATCGCCATACATCGGGTAGATATCATCCACCGCTTTGACGTTCGCCAGCTGCGGTGTGTCGCCTGCAAATGTCATGGTGGCGAAAGTCAGCTGCTTGCCGACTTTCAGGCCGCGCTTTTGCGCTTCCTCCAGCCATGCTTGCGGCACTTCGCGCGAACTGCGCAACGCCCGATCGCCCGCCATAAACTCCCGGCTTTGTTGGCTTAAGCCCTTCTCCATGCGATCGCTGATATTGCCCAGCGCCAGCACGCAGGCCACCGCCAGGCTTAGCGCCAGCCAGACAATTAATAGCGACGGCGAACGCCATTCGCGCCAGAACCAACGTGCAATCATGCTTCCTCCTGCAACTGCCCGTTCACCAGCCGTAAGCAGCGGTCGCAGCGTGCCGCCAGTTGCAGGTCGTGGGTCACCATAATCAACGTGGTGCCATGCTCACGGTTGAGGGAAAACAGCAAGTCGGCAATTTTATCGCCCGTCTGGCGGTCAAGGTTGCCGGTGGGTTCGTCGGCAAACAGCACATCAGGTCGACCATTAAAGGCTCGCGCCAGCGCCACTCGTTGCTGTTCGCCGCCGGAAAGCTGTGCCGGAAGATGATCAAGACGTTTACCCAGCCCTAACTGTTCGAGCAACGCTTTCGCTCCGTTACGACTTTCCGCGCTACTCTCACCGCGCAGCAGCGCCGGAAGCTCGACGTTTTCCAGCGCGTTAAGGGTAGGAATTAACATAAATGACTGAAAAACAAAGCCGACGTGCTTCGCGCGCAACTTTGCCCGCGCTTCTTCGTCCATATTATGTAGCGGTTGTCCCACCAGACTCACTTCGCCACTGCTGCCGTCATCCAGCCCGGCGAGGATCGCCAGCAAGGTTGACTTACCCGATCCCGACTCGCCCACCAGTGCGATGGTCTCGCCACGTTTGACAACCAGCTCAACTCCGGTGAGGATGGAGAGTTCATGCTCCCCCTGACCGACGGACTTCTTAAGATGATGAACTTCAACAATGTTTTCCGCTGGCATTTGCCCTTCCTGTTCCTGGTCCTGTTAACCTTCCGTGCCGCCGCAGCGGACACGTTATTGATTCTGGGTGATAGCCTGAGCGCCGGGTATCGAATGTCTGCCAGCGCGGCCTGGCCTGCCTTGTTGAATGATAAGTGGCAGAGTAAAACGTCGGTAGTTAATGCCAGCATCAGCGGCGACACCTCGCAACAAGGACTGGCGCGCCTTCCGGCTCTGCTGAAACAGCATCAGCCGCGTTGGGTGCTGGTTGAACTGGGCGGCAATGACGGTTTGCGTGGTTTTCAGCCACAGCAAACCGAGCAAACGCTGCGCCAGATTTTGCAGGATGTCAAAGCCGCCAACGCTGAACCATTGTTAATGCAAATACGTCTGCCTGCAAACTATGGTCGCCGTTATAATGAAGCCTTTAGCGCCATTTACCCCAAACTCGCCAAAGAGTTTGATGTTCCGCTGCTGCCCTTTTTTATGGAAGAGGTCTACCTCAAGCCACAATGGATGCAGGATGACGGTATTCATCCCAACCGCGACGCCCAGCCGTTTATTGCCGACTGGATGGCGAAGCAGTTGCAGCCTTTAGTAAATCATGACTCATAAAGCAACGGAGATCCTGACAGGTAAAGTTATGCAAAAATCGGTCTTAATTACCGGATGTTCCAGTGGAATTGGCCTGGAAAGCGCGCTCGAATTAAAACGCCAGGGTTTTCATGTGCTGGCAGGTTGCCGAAAACCGGATGATGTTGAGCGTATGAACAACATGGGATTTACCGGCGTGTTGATCGATCTGGATTCACCAGAAAGTGTTGATCGCGCAGCAGACGAGGTGATCGCCCTGACCGATAATTGTCTGTATGGGATCTTTAACAATGCCGGATTCGGCATGTATGGCCCCCTTTCCACCATCAGCCGTGCGCAGATGGAACAGCAGTTTTCCGCCAACTTTTTCGGCGCACACCAGCTCACCATGCGCCTGTTACCCGCGATGTTACCGCACGGTGAAGGGCGTATTGTGATGACATCATCGGTGATGGGATTAATCTCCACGCCGGGTCGTGGCGCTTACGCGGCCAGTAAATATGCGCTGGAGGCGTGGTCAGACGCGCTGCGCATGGAGCTACGCCACAGCGGAATTAAAGTCAGCCTGATCGAACCCGGTCCCATTCGTACTCGCTTCACCGACAACGTCAACCAGACGCAAAGTGATAAACCAGTCGAAAATCCCGGCATCGCCGCCCGCTTTACGTTGGGACCGGAAGCGGTGGTGGACAAAGTACGCCATGCTTTTATTAGCGAGAAGCCGAAGATGCGCTATCCGGTAACGCTGGTGACCTGGGCAGTAATGGTGCTTAAGCGCCTGCTGCCGGGGCGCGTGATGGACAAAATATTGCAGGGGTGAGTTGAAGCGCGCGCTTAAGCCCCCATGTCAAAGAAAATATCGACAACAGAGAGCGACTCCATGTCCGTAGAAAATATTGTCAACATTAACGAATCTAACCTGCAACAGGTTCTTGAACAGTCGATGACCACTCCGGTGCTGTTCTATTTTTGGTCTGAACGTAGCCAGCACTGTTTGCAGTTAACCCCGATCCTGGAAAGCCTCGCGGCGCAGTACAACGGGCAATTTATTCTGGCGAAGCTGGACTGCGACGCGGAGCAGATGATTGCCGCCCAGTTTGGTCTGCGCGCGATTCCGACCGTGTATCTGTTCCAGAACGGGCAACCGGTAGATGGCTTCCAGGGGCCGCAACCGGAAGAGGCGATCCGCGCCCTGCTGGATAAAGTGCTGCCGCGCGAAGAAGAGCTGAAAGCGCAGCAGGCGATGCAACTGATGCAGGAAGGCAATTACACCGATGCCCTGCCATTGCTGAAAGACGCCTGGCAGTTGTCGAATCAGAACGGGGAGATCGGCCTGCTGCTGGCAGAAACGCTGATTGCGCTGAACCGTTCTGAAGATGCGGAAGCGGTGCTGAAAACCATTCCGTTGCAGGATCAGGACACCCGCTACCAGGGGCTGGTGGCGCAAATCGAACTGCTGAAGCAGGCGGCTGATACGCCGGAAATTCAACAGTTGCAACAGCAGGTGGCGGAGAATCCAGAAGATGCCGCACTGGCGACGCAACTGGCTCTGCAACTGCACCAGGTTGGGCGCAATGAAGAGGCGCTGGAGTTGCTGTTCGGGCATCTGCGTAAAGATCTCACCGCCGCAGACGGTCAGACGCGTAAAACGTTCCAGGAGATCCTCGCTGCGCTGGGTACGGGTGATGCACTGGCGTCGAAGTATCGCCGCCAGCTGTATGCATTGTTGTATTGATATTCCGTTGATCGGCACATGAACCACAACGCCGGATGCGATGCTGCGCATCCGGCATCGCATCATTTCTTCTTCAATTGCGTCACCACCAACTGGTGGCGCGAATTATAAAACTTACGATAGGTTAAATAGCAGGCAATAATGGTCGACAAGCTGGCGGTTGAGAGCAGCATAAAGGTCACCATAATCTGATATTTAATCGCCTTCACCGGATCAATCCCGGCAAATATCAGCCCGGACATCATTCCTGGTAAACTCACTAAGCCAACCGTTTTTGCTGAATCGACCGTCGGAATTAAAGCCGCGCGAATACTGTCGCGAATCAATATCGCTGAAGCCTGCTTCGGCGTCGCACCAAGACTCAGTTTCTCCTGAATCTGTTGCTGTTCGCTAATGACCCGTTGCCCTAAATTGTTGTAACACAACCCCACCGCTACCATGGCGTTACCGGCAATCATCCCGGCGATAGGGATCACCTGCATCGGGATAAATTCAATCGACCCAGAGAGAATCAGCACCGCCAGGGTAATTCCCGCCCCGACCGTAATGGCAATAAACGATGAGATAAAAGCTTTAGCAATATATTTACTGCGTTTTTGCGCGTTCCACGCCGCATTAAAGCAGATAAATAACACCATCAATAATGTCAGGCTGGCATCATCCACGCTGAAAATATACTTCAGCACATAGCCGACAATAATCAGCTGAATTATCGCTCGCCCGACGCTCCAGAAAATATCTTTCTCCAGCGCCAGTTTTTCTTTATGGCTAATTAAGATTGCCACCACCACCAGCATTAATGCCAGTGCCAATGATTCGTTAGTAATATTATGCGAGTTCATAGCGTGCTTCCTGCATTTCTCCGGCATGCGGTTGCAGTGTAATCACTTTATCCGCATGATTAATTTCGTCTTTATCGTGTGTCACCCACAGCACGGCAATATTTTGCTCGCGCACATAACGATGGATCATCTCATTAACGTTATGTTTATTACTTTCATCCAGCGCACTGGTGATTTCATCCAGCAATAAAACCTTCGGCATAAATTGCAGGTTACGAATCAGTGAGATGCGTTGTTTTTCACCACCAGATAGCTCGGCGATATTTTTCGTCAAAATGCTGTCCGGCAAAGCGAAGCGTTCGAGAAAATCGAGAAAAATGGCCGGGTCAGGCTGCTGGTTACGGATCTGCCAGGGAAAGATCAGATTATCGTATACCGTATCGCCAAACAGCGTCGGCGTCTGGGCGCAGTAAGAGACTTGCTGGCGGTAGATTTCTGGCTTTAGTGTGCTGACATCCTCACCTTCAAACAGTAACGTTCCGCTGGTTGGGCTGATCAATGAAGCAACTATTTTTAGCAGCGTACTTTTGCCACAACCGGAAGGACCGGTAATTAACTTAAATTCGCCAGCACGCAGCGAAAAATTGATGTTATTAAGAATCTTCGCATCACCCGCCAGATATCCTACGTTTTGTAGCTGAAGCAAAGGACTATTTTCCTGCATCACTGTTCCCTTTTTCTGATTTTTACTAAAAACAGTTTATCCTTCGCAGGAATAAGGGGGAACTCTCTTTCAGTAATCAGGTATAATTTGTTTAATCAAGCAGCAATTTTGCTGATTATGGACGGTACAACAGGAGGTTTTTCCGATGCTTATCTTTATCCCGATTCTCATTTTTGTCGCGCTGGTCATTGTCGGCGCGGGCGTCAAAATCGTGCCGCAGGGCTATCAATGGACGGTAGAACGTTTTGGTCGCTATACCAAAACGTTACAGCCGGGGCTCAGTCTGGTGGTGCCGTTTATGGATCGCATTGGTCGCAAGATCAATATGATGGAGCAAGTGCTCGATATCCCTTCCCAGGAAGTTATCTCGAAAGATAACGCCAACGTTACCATCGACGCAGTCTGTTTTATTCAGGTGATTGACGCGCCGCGCGCGGCTTATGAAGTCAGCAATCTGGAGCTGGCGATCATCAACCTGACCATGACTAACATCCGTACCGTGTTGGGTTCAATGGAACTTGACGAAATGCTCTCTCAGCGCGACAGCATCAACTCACGCCTGCTGCGTATTGTCGATGAAGCCACCAACCCGTGGGGGATTAAAGTCACCCGTATTGAAATTCGCGACGTGCGCCCACCGGCAGAGCTTATCTCTTCAATGAACGCGCAGATGAAAGCGGAACGTACCAAACGCGCTTACATTCTTGAAGCGGAAGGGATCCGTCAGGCGGAAATCCTCAAAGCCGAAGGTGAAAAACAGTCGCAAATCCTGAAAGCGGAAGGCGAACGTCAGTCGGCGTTTTTACAGGCTGAAGCGCGTGAACGTTCCGCCGAAGCAGAAGCCCGCGCCACCAAAATGGTGTCTGAAGCTATCGCCTCCGGTGATATTCAGGCGGTGAACTACTTCGTAGCGCAGAAATACACCGAAGCGTTACAGCAGATCGGTTCCTCCAGTAACAGCAAAGTAGTGATGATGCCATTAGAGGCCAGCAGCCTGATGGGGTCGATTGCCGGGATTGCCGAGCTGGTGAAAGACAGCGCCAACAAACGGACTCAGCCATGATGGAGTTAATGGTCGTTCATCCACATATTTTCTGGCTCAGTCTCGGCGGTTTGCTGCTGGCAGCCGAGATGCTGGGCGGAAATGGTTATTTGTTGTGGAGCGGCGTGGCAGCGGTGATTACCGGCCTGGTGGTCTGGCTGGTGCCGCTGGGTTGGGAGTGGCAAGGGGTAATGTTTGCCATCCTGACGCTGCTCGCCGCCTGGCTGTGGTGGAAATGGTTGTCGCGGCGGGTGCGCGAACAAAAGCACAGCGATAGTCATTTAAACCAGCGCGGGCAGCAGCTGATTGGCCGACGTTTTGTGCTGGAATCTCCGCTGGTCAACGGGCGCGGTCATATGCGCGTCGGTGACAGTTCATGGCCTGTCAGCGCCAGCGAGGATCTCGGTGCAGGTACGCATGTTGAAGTCATTGCGATAGAAGGGATAACCCTACATATCCGAGCCGTCTCGTCTTAATCACCCTGCCCGATGATGACAGCAGCCGGAGAGATTTTCGATAATCGGGCAGTCGGCGCTGTCATCGCCAGGGCAGGCATTCGCCAGTGCCAGCAGCTGGTCGCGCATGGATTGCAGCTCCTCAATGTGTCGTTCGATCTCCGCCACCTTCTCCAGCGTGCGCCGTTTGACGTCGGCGCTGTGCCGCTGCGGGTCGTTAAACAGATTCACCAGCTCGCCGCTCTCTTCCAGGTTAAAGCCCACCTGCCGTGCCTGGCGCAGTAAGGTCAGTTCGTTGAGATGCTGCTGCGTGTAGGTGCGATAACCGTTTTCGCTGCGCATCGGCGGCGTCACCAGCCCCTTCTCTTCATAGAAGCGAATGGCTTTGCTAGTCAGGCCGGTAATTTTTGCTACATCGCTGATGTTCATCGTTCGCGCAACGCCTCCTGTGCTTTGTTAAAGGGTTTCAACAGATATTCAAGCACGTTTTTTTGCCAGTGCGAATATCGACCGCCACCACAATAATACAGGAAGTACTGCGCACAGAGAGATGTTATACGGTTTTATTGCGCTTCATGACCATTGCCACAATAAGGCTGAGTAAGAGTGAGCCAATAATCCATATCAACGCACGGCTACCCTGGGACCACAGACTGTAGATAAAGCCAACGATCACCAACAACATCACCAACGTACCAACGATAAGAATCGGCAACGAGGCGTGAATATCATGACGCAGGCGGATCGCCACCACAAACACCGCCAGGTAGCAAATCAAAAAGGTGGCGCTGGCAACGCTGGCGAGTGAGCCTAAATTCAGTGCCGCCGTCATCAGCATAATCAACACCACGACAATGATGTTGCCCCAGGTACTCTGCCGCCACAGGGATTTATTCATTAGCTTCGGCAGTTCGCGTTCGCTGCCCATGTTGTCCATGATGTTAAACACGGCGAACAGGTTCGCGTTAATGGCTGAAGCCGTCGCCAGTAAAGCGCCGATGACGACGATCACATAACCCACATGTCCGAGCAGCGGAGAAGCAGCCTGCGCTACGGCGGTATCGGCATATTTTTCTAACTCTAATGCCGATACATCGCTAAGCAAAACCAGTGCCAGCGAGATATAAAGCAACGTGGTAACGCCAATCGCCACCAGAAACGCCCGTGGCATAATGACCTGCGGATCTTTCACTTTATCCGCCGCGTTCGCCATCATGCCAAAGCCCGCATAGGCAAGGAAAGTTATCCCAATACAGGAGAAGAACGCACCGGAGCTGGGGGGCGCAGAGACGGAAATATGCGCTGGTTGCAGCGACCAGACACCGGCAATAATCAGCAATAACAGGATCATCATTTTAATGCCGACGAGGATCACTTCCAGCCGCCCTACCGCATGGTTGCTTAAGGAGTTGAAAAGCGTCATCACCGCAATGATCCCCAACGCGTAGAGCAAAATAAGGTGCTCCTCCTGGCTGCCTTCATGCAAAAACTGCACGGCATAAGCGCCAAAAGCACGGGCGACCATGGCGATGCTCACCGCCAGCGTCAACAGGTACAGTAACGAGAGCGCCAGCGAAAAGACGCCGTTGCCTAATCCGCGACGAAAGAAGTCGATAATGCCGCCATTGCTGGGATAGCTCGCCCCCAGACGCGCATAGGCATAACCGGAAAACATCGCCACAATACCGCCAAAAGCAAAGGCGACCCAGGTCGAGGCTTCCATTAGCAATGCAGCCTGCCCCAGCAGCGCGAAGATCCCCGCCCCCACCATTGCCCCAATGCCGATGGAAACGACGTTCCATAGACCGAGAGGTTTGTTACCGTTATTACCTTCCGTGTTCATCATGATCAGCCCTTAAACACGTTATAGCCGAGTTGCTTAGCGACCGATGCCACCATTTTTTGACCGCGAACACTGTTGCCTTCTTCGTCCAGCGGTGGTGAGAACGCGGCAATTCCCATCACGCCAGGGACGACCGCCAGAATACCGCCACCTACACCGCTTTTGCCCGGTAAACCAACGCGATACGCCCAGTCACCGGAGCGACCATACAGCCCTTCCATCATCATTTCGGCCAGAATGTACGGCACGTTGTCGGCCTGAAGAACGCGTTCATGCGTCAGCGGATTCACACCCCCCGCCGCCAGCGTCGCGCCAAGTGTTGCCAGTTCAACAGTATTGAGGAGCGTGGAGCACTGACGGGTGTACACGTCACAGGCTTCCATTGCATCACAATAGAGATATCCGGCGGAGTACAGCAGCCAGGCAATGGCCCGGTTATGGAAGTTGGTTGTTTGTTCCGACTGGTTGACTTCGTCAGAGAGCGCTACCTGCTCACCAGCCAGTTGCTGTTGGATATGTAAAATTCGCTGCCAGCGTTGTTCAACATTTTCAGCGTTAATCAGGCTGGTGGTGGCAATGGCGCCAGCATTTACCAGTGGCGAAATCGGTTTGCCGCCATGCAACTCTAAGGCGATAACTGAGTTAAAGGGCAATCCGGTCGGGTCAGCGCCAATTTTGTCCTGTACCGCCTGCGGGCCGACATCCTCTAACGCAAGGGCTAACGTACAGACTTTCGAGATGGATTCCAGCGCAAAGCGGTAATCACTGTCACCCGCACTATAGACCTTGCCATCGCAGGTCACGATAGCCACTGCCGCCAGTTGACCAGGCACATTCGCCAGAAAGGGAATGTAGTCGGCATTTTGACCGCCGTTAAGTGAGTGAAATTGGGTGTAAGCCTGATCCACTGCCTGCTGTAATTTGTTTGCATCTAACATCTTTTGTTAACTCCTTTTTATAGATGCGGGAGGTAATTCCTCACCCCGGTGCCGATTTTGAGGCATCCTGATTTAACTTAGCACCCGCAACTTAACTACAGGAAAACAAAGAGATAAATGTCTAATCCTGATGCAAATTGAGCCAATTTTTTAATCTTTACGGACTTTTACTCGCCTGGTTTATTAATTTCTTGACCTTCCCCTTGCTGGAAGGTTTAACCTTTATCACAGCCAGTCAAAACTGTCTTAAAGGAGTGTTTTATGTCACAAACTATCGACCTGACCCTGGACGGCCTGTCCTGCGGTCACTGCGTTAAACGCGTGAAAGAAAGTCTCGAACAGCGCCCGGATGTGGAACAAGCGGATGTGTCTATCACTGAAGCGCACGTTACCGGGACTGCCAGTGCAGAACAGCTGATCGAAACCATCAAACAAGCGGGTTATGACGCATCTGTAAGCCACCCAAAGGCTAAACCGCTGGCGGAGTCATCAATCCCGTCGGAAGCACTGACAGCGGTTTCTGAGGCGCTTCCGGCAGCGACCGCCGATGACGATGACAGCCAGCAGTTGCTGCTGAGCGGCATGAGCTGCGCCAGCTGTGTCACCCGCGTACAAAATGCGCTGCAAAGCGTACCGGGCGTCACTCAGGCACGGGTAAACCTGGCGGAGCGTACTGCGCTGGTGATGGGCAGTGCCTCCCCACAAGATTTAGTGCAGGCGGTGGAAAAAGCGGGCTACGGCGCGGAAGCGATTGAAGATGACGCGAAACGCCGTGAGCGCCAGCAGGAAACCGCCGTTGCTACGATGAAGCGCTTCCGCTGGCAGGCAATTGTCGCACTGGCGGTGGGTATCCCGGTGATGGTCTGGGGGATGATTGGCGATAACATGATGGTCACCGCTGACAACCGCAGCCTGTGGTTGGTTATCGGCCTGATAACCCTGGCGGTGATGGTTTTCGCCGGCGGCCATTTTTACCGCAGTGCATGGAAAAGCCTGCTGAACGGTGCAGCGACGATGGATACGCTGGTGGCGCTGGGTACTGGCGTGGCGTGGCTCTATTCGATGAGCGTCAACCTGTGGCCGCAGTGGTTCCCGATGGAAGCGCGACATCTTTATTACGAAGCCAGCGCGATGATTATCGGTCTGATCAATCTCGGCCATATGCTGGAAGCACGCGCACGTCAGCGTTCTTCTAAGGCGCTGGAGAAATTACTCGATTTAACCCCACCGACGGCGCGCCTGGTTACTGACGAAGGTGAAAAAAGCGTGCCTCTGGCGGAAGTGCAGCCAGGTATGTTGCTGCGCCTGACGACCGGCGATCGCGTGCCGGTAGATGGCGAGATTACCCAGGGCGAAGCATGGCTGGATGAAGCGATGCTGACGGGCGAACCAATCCCGCAGCAAAAAGGCGAAGGCGAAAGCGTCCATGCCGGGACAGTGGTACAGGACGGTAGCGTGCTGTTTCGTGCCAGTGCGGTTGGCAGCCATACCACGCTGTCACGGATCATTCGCATGGTGCGCCAGGCCCAGAGCAGCAAGCCAGAAATCGGTCAGCTGGCGGATAAAATCTCAGCCGTATTTGTACCTGTGGTGGTGGTGATTGCGCTGGTCAGTGCGGCAATCTGGTACTTCTTTGGTCCGGCACCGCAAATTGTTTATACCCTGGTGATTGCCACCACGGTACTGATTATCGCCTGTCCGTGTGCGCTGGGGCTGGCGACGCCGATGTCGATTATTTCCGGCGTCGGGCGGGCGGCTGAGTTTGGCGTGCTGGTGCGGGACGCCGACGCGCTGCAACGCGCCAGTACACTCGATACCGTCGTGTTCGATAAAACCGGGACGCTGACCGAAGGGAAGCCGCAGGTTGTCGCAGTGAAAACGTTTGCTGATGTTGATGAAGCGCAGGCATTGCGTCTGGCGGCGGCACTGGAGCAAGGTTCCAGCCATCCGCTGGCACGGGCGATCCTCGATAAAGCAGGTGATATGCAGCTGCCGCAGGTCAACGGTTTCCGCACATTGCGCGGGCTGGGCGTGAGCGGTGAAGCTGAAGGTCATGCGTTATTGCTGGGCAATCAGGCGCTGTTAAATGAGCAACAGGTTGGTACCAAAGCTATCGAAGCGGAGATTACTGCTCAGGCATCGCAAGGGGCAACGCCTGTGCTGCTGGCGGTTGACGGGAAAGCGGTAGCCCTGCTGGCAGTACGCGATCCATTGCGTAGTGATAGCGTGGCGGCGCTGCAACGCCTGCATAAAGCGGGATATCGTCTGGTGATGTTGACCGGGGATAACCCAACCACCGCCAATGCGATCGCCAAAGAAGCCGGGATTGATGAAGTGATCGCCGGGGTGCTGCCGGACGGTAAAGCCGAAGCGATTAAACGCCTGCAAAGTGAAGGACGTCAGGTGGCAATGGTGGGCGACGGCATTAACGACGCGCCAGCGCTGGCCCAGGCGGATGTCGGCATTGCGATGGGTGGCGGCAGTGATGTTGCCATTGAAACCGCGGCGATTACCCTGATGCGCCATAGCCTGATGGGCGTTGCGGATGCGCTCGCGATTTCCCGCGCAACGCTGCGCAACATGAAGCAGAACCTGCTCGGTGCCTTTATCTACAACAGCATCGGTATTCCGGTCGCCGCCGGTATTTTGTGGCCGTTTACTGGAACACTGCTTAACCCGGTAGTTGCCGGAGCGGCAATGGCGCTCTCGTCGATTACCGTAGTGAGTAACGCCAACCGGTTGCTGCGGTTTAAACCGAAGGAATAAGTACGTCATTGCGGATGCGCTGCTTTAGGGCGGCGCATTTGGCATCGACGCATGACTGCCGGATGCGGCGTAAACGCCTTATCCGGCCTACGGTTCAGGCACAGGTTTGTAGGCCTGATAAGACGGGTAAGCGTCGCATCAGGCAATGGTGCTCGGATGCCGGATGCGGCGTGAACGCCTTATCCGGCCTACGAGATGAAGCGATGTTTTGGCCTTACGCGACCTTTTTTGCACGCTCTTCACGGCGTGCCAAATATTCAGCCACTGTTTCAATCCGTCCCAATTCTTCCTGGGTGCGCATGTTGTTTTCAACTTCCCAAAGATCAACTGCCGCCTGGAGGTTTAGCCTAAAATCGACTGTGGTATCAAAAACTTTCGCCAGACGGAATGCCATCTCAGTGGTGAGTTTACGATTGTTATTGATCAGTGCACTGACGCTATTACGATGAACATGCAGCAACTCTGCTAACTCATTGATTTTCAAATCGAGCGGTTCCAGATATTCATAGAGAAGAATATCTCCGGGTGTCGTCGGTTTTCTTGTTGCCTGTTTCATGGTTTTTAACTGTTGCTTCCCTGTGAATAGCGATGCAAGAACATACTGAATCATACAAACACATTAAACAAGTCCCCAACTCCATTTGCGCCATCCCTCACCGCGCGCTAGCATGATATTTCACAAAGGGAGGTCGTATGGATCTGTTGTACCGGGTAAAAACGCTTTGGGCCGCGCTGCGCGGTAATCATTACACCTGGCCTGCCATCGATATCACCCTTCCCGGCAATCGCCATTTTCATCTGATTGGCAGTATTCATATGGGTAGCCACGATATGGCTCCCCTGCCCACCCGTTTGCTCAAAAAGCTCAAAAACGCCGATGCGCTGATCGTCGAGGCGGATGTTTCCACCAGCGATACGCCTTTTGCTAATTTGCCTACTTGCGAGGCGCTGGAAGAGCGCATTAACGAGGAGCAACTCCAAAATCTGCAGCACATTAGCCAGGAGATGGGCATTTCTCCGTCGCTCTTTTCTACTCAACCGCTGTGGCAAATCGCGATGGTTCTTCAGGCGACGCAGGCACAAAAACTGGGGCTGCGGGCAGAATACGGTATCGATTACCAGTTATTGCAGGCGGCGAAGCAACAACATAAACCCGTGATTGAACTGGAAGGGGCTGAAAACCAGATTGCCATGTTGCTCCAGCTCCCTGACAAAGGACTGGCGCTGCTGGACGATACGCTGACCCACTGGCATACCAACGCACGGTTGCTGCAACAAATGATGAGCTGGTGGCTGAATGCACCGCCGCAAAATAATGATATAACGCTGCCCAATACGTTCAGTCAGTCGCTGTACGATGTGCTGATGCATCAGCGAAATCTCGCCTGGCGGGATAAATTACGCGCCATGCCGCCGGGGCGATATGTGGTCGCGGTCGGTGCACTACACCTGTATGGAGAAGGGAATTTGCCGCAAATGTTGCGCTAAAAAAATGGCCAATATCGCTATTGGCCCGTCAAAGAGGAATTTCATTTTTTTATTATTATGCCGTCACTTTAAGCGACGGTGTAACTCGATTGTCGCTCAATCTCACCATCCTGCCAATACTCTTAGGCAAGATGACTCTTTTTTTTGGACCGCCATCAGGCGTATGCTTGCTTCGTTTTTTTGTTTAAGGCAGGAAAATTACCATGACACCCGCAGTTAAATTACTCGAAAAAAACAAGATTTCGTTTCAAATCCATACCTACGAGCACGATCCGGCTGAAACCAATTTTGGCGATGAAGTCGTCAAAAAATTAGGTTTGAATCCGGATCAGGTCTACAAAACGCTGCTGGTGGCAGTGAACGGTGATATGAAACACCTTGCCGTGGCCGTTACGCCGGTCGCAGGTCAACTGGATCTTAAAAAAGTAGCAAAAGCGCTGGGTGCCAAGAAAGTTGAGATGGCCGATCCGATGGTCGCGCAGCGTTCGACGGGATACCTGGTTGGGGGGATTAGCCCACTGGGGCAGAAAAAACGTCTGCCAACGATTATCGACGCCCCCGCACAAGAATTTGCCACTATTTATGTTTCCGGCGGCAAGCGCGGACTGGATATCGAACTGGCGGCAGGCGATCTGGCAAAGATCCTCGATGCCAAATTTGCTGATATCGCCCGCCGCGATTAAGCATTGTGCCGGATGCAAACATCCGGCACTTTCGGATTACTGCCAGCTCACCTCACCTTTCGGTTCATAAACACTCACATCCAGCGGCGAGCTTTTCTGGATATACGCTTTCAGCACTTCGGCATCAATAAAGCCGGTATTCACATAGCCCGGTTTGTTATCAAGGCGCGGATATCCATCACCGCCGGTGGCATTGAAGTTTAATGTCGCCATACGGTAAGTTTTCGCCGGATCGACCGGTTCGCCTTTGATTTTAAGGTCGTTCAGTTTGCCGTCTTTCGCCACAAAGCTAACGTTGGCAAATTGCGGGTAGGCACCTGAATCTGGCTTCATCTGCGCGACGGCGGTCAGGTAATCAATCACCTCTTTACCGGTCATGTCGGCATACACCACCACATTGCCGAATGGCTGCACTTTCAGCACGTTTTTATAGCTGATATCGCCTGCTTCGATAGAATCACGAATTCCGCCTCCGCTCATCACCGCAAAGTCGGCACCAGTGCGATCCATTTGGGCTGCCAGAATCAACCGCCCCATATTGGTCTGTACAAAACGCACTTTGTCACGATCGCCTTCCAGACGACCATTGGTTTCGCCTATTTTCACTTCCAGCTGCGCTTTGCCTTTGTTCTGGAACGGTGATAACAGCGAGATCATTTGCTGGTTTTCAGCGATTTCAGGAGTGTAAAGCACGCGCTCGCTTTTCCCGTCTTCCCAGGTCACTTTCTTCTTCAGGTTCACCGGAATCAGCTGGTAGTTAACCATTTTCATTTCGCCATTACGAAACTCAAAATCAGCCCGTCCCACGTATTTGCCCCACTCATGCGCCTGCACAATCCAGATGCCGTTTTGTTGATCTGGCTTGCATGGCGTACCCGGCACGTAATCGACCTGTTTTTTGTTTTCTGCCGCCATGCAGACCGGATCTTGCGAGTGACCACCGACGATCATCGCCAGCGATCCGGCAGGCAGCGCGCGTGCCATCTCCACATCGCCCGGTGCGTTAGAGCCGTGCTCACCATTATCGTAATGCCCCATATGGGTCGCCGCGATAATAATGTCTGGCTTTTCTGTCTGTTGCAGCTCCTGAATCACCAGCTTCGCTTCATCGGCGGGCTTACGAAATTCGACATCAGTGAAGTATTCCGGGTTACCAATTTTTGCTGTGTCATCGGTTGTCAGCCCAATGACGGCAATTTTCAGATCCTGACGCTTAAACAGCGCCCACGGTTTAAACAGGCGCTCGCCAGTACTTTTCTGGTAGATATTCGCGGAAAGCAACGGGAACTTGGCCCACTTTTCCTGCTGGCGTAATACGGTGAGCGGATTATCAAATTCATGATTACCGATCGCCATCGCGTCATAGCCCACCAGATTCATACCGCGAAAATCAGGTTCGGCATCCTGTAAGTCAGACTCGGGCACGCCAGTGTTAATGTCGCCACCGGAAAGTAGCAGCACGCTACCGCCTTCAGCCGCAACCTCTTTGCGGATACCATCCACCAGCGTTTTTTGCGCCGCCAGACCATATTCGCCATATTCATTGCGCCAAAAATGCCCATGATGATCATTGGTATGCAGAACTGTAATTTTGTAGGTTTTATCCTGCTCATACGCCAGAGCAGTTTCACTCGCCAGTGTAAATGTGGTTAACAGCGCTAACGCCACGCCCCGCTGCAATAATTTCATACTTCTCTCCCTGACCTGATTTCAACGTGTTGAAAAATAGTATGACGCGACATCATAGACAAGTCTGCGTCCGGTGAAGATAAATCTGCATCCAGATTAGAAATTCTGTATTCGGCGTTGAGACTTCCTTCAGGCGACGCATACAGGTATGTTAGTCGGGTAATAATCACAAATAAGATCATTCTTTACATCGCAACCCTGAAAAAGTGACTTTCCTATGGCAATGAGTGAACAACCCCAGCCTGTGGCGGGCGCGGCTGCGTCAACGACCAAGGCCCGAACATCGTTTGGTATTTTAGGTGCTATCAGCCTCTCACATCTGCTGAACGACATGATCCAATCGCTGATTCTGGCGATTTATCCGCTGCTTCAGTCAGAATTTTCTCTGACATTTATGCAGATTGGCATGATAACCCTCACCTTCCAGCTCGCCTCTTCGCTACTGCAACCAGTGGTCGGCTACTGGACCGATAAATATCCGATGCCGTGGTCGTTGCCAATTGGCATGTGCTTTACCTTAAGTGGTCTGGTGCTGCTTGCGCTGGCGGGCAGTTTTGGCGCAGTTCTGCTGGCGGCGGCGCTGGTCGGTACCGGTTCATCGGTCTTTCATCCGGAATCTTCTCGCGTAGCCCGTATGGCTTCCGGCGGGCGGCATGGCCTGGCGCAATCTATCTTTCAGGTCGGCGGCAACTTTGGCAGTTCCCTGGGACCCTTGCTGGCGGCGGTGATTATCGCGCCTTATGGCAAAGGCAACGTTGCCTGGTTTGTGCTTGCGGCACTGCTGGCGATCGTGGTGTTGGCGCAAATCAGCCGTTGGTACTCGGCACAGCACCGAATGAATAAAGGAAAACCCAAAGCGACGATTATCAATCCACTGCCGCGCAACAAAGTGGTACTGGCGGTCAGCATTCTGTTAATCCTCATTTTCTCGAAATATTTCTATATGGCGAGCATCAGCAGCTATTACACCTTTTATCTGATGCAAAAATTCGGATTATCTATCCAGAATGCTCAGCTTCATCTGTTTGCCTTCCTGTTTGCCGTTGCGGCAGGTACGGTGATCGGCGGGCCTGTAGGGGATAAAATTGGGCGGAAATATGTGATTTGGGGCTCTATCCTCGGCGTTGCGCCGTTTACGCTGATTTTACCCTACGCCAGCCTGCACTGGACGGGGGTTTTAACGGTGATTATTGGATTTATCCTCGCTTCGGCATTCTCTGCCATTCTGGTTTACGCTCAGGAGCTGCTTCCGGGACGTATCGGTATGGTTTCTGGACTCTTTTTCGGTTTTGCTTTTGGTATGGGAGGTCTGGGAGCGGCAGTTCTGGGGCTTATCGCCGATCACACCAGTATCGAGTTAGTCTATAAAATCTGTGCTTTCCTGCCACTATTGGGGATGTTGACCATATTCCTGCCTGATAACCGGCATAAAGACTGATTTCATTGCAGCCAAAGGCAAACTTTGGCTGCATCGTTTTACAGTCGCCATAAGCCTTTCCTC
>NZ_SJWV01000749.1:0-259 GCF_004352695.1 Escherichia sp. KCJ4928 | reverse complement strand
CACAGCAGGATATCGCCTGCCTGTGCAGAGGACAGGGACACCCGGCAAAAGCCAGTGGCCTCCATATTGTCCAGGTACAGGTTCTGGCCGTTGCGCCACCAGTCATCCTCGCGATGAAAATCCGGCAGCGTTATCCCCGCCAGATGGTATGCATCCCGGAACAGGGTGTAACAGTCCGTCACACCGTGTTCAAAGCGCCGTCCGGTCAGGTGCGGCACACAGCGGAACCGGTGAATTTCACCCCGACAGACCAGCCACC
>NZ_SJWV01000748.1:0-260 GCF_004352695.1 Escherichia sp. KCJ4928 | reverse complement strand
AACCTGTTCATGGTGTTTAACGCAATTATCGCCATTATGGGGATAGTCTGGTTCCTGTTTATTGGAATCCGCCATGTTGTCCGCACCGGCCACCAGGGCAATGTCTTTAACAACGGACGGGACGTCGTCGGAATGCTCAGTATTGTGAGCGGTTTTATGATGATTGTGCCCACCGCTTCCGGCTGGAGCCTGGCACAACTGGTCATGCTCTGGGGCGCATCCATCATGGGCATTGGTTCCGCCAATATCATGGTTCAGAC
>NZ_SJWV01000747.1:0-261 GCF_004352695.1 Escherichia sp. KCJ4928 | reverse complement strand
CGATGCCCTGGAATTGCTCAACGAACTGGCCCGTCTGCGCGGCCAGCAGTTCAGCTACAGCGGCGTCCGTCTCCCCTTACCCGTCTCACTGCACGTCCGCGACATGACCTTTGCTGATGTCCTTCGTATCACTGAAGCCCAGACTGCCTGGCGGGCAACACTCTCGCAGTCAGCCGGGCGTTTACATCTGTCTTTTATGACGCCGGAGAAAAAATGAAAACACACCTGTGTCTCCTGCTGTCTGCTCTCCTGCTTACAGGC
>NZ_SJWV01000746.1:0-261 GCF_004352695.1 Escherichia sp. KCJ4928 | reverse complement strand
CGATGCCCTGGAATTGCTCAACGAACTGGCCCGTCTGCGCGGCCAGCAGTTCAGCTACAGCGGCGTCCGTCTCCCCTTACCCGTCTCACTGCACGTCCGCGACATGACCTTTGCTGATGTCCTTCGTCTCACTAAAGCCCAGACTGCCTGGCGGGCAACACTCTCGCAGTCAGCCGGGCGTTTACATCTGTCTTTTATGACGCCGGAGAAAAAATGAAAACACACCTGTGTCTCCTGCTGTCTGCTCTCCTGCTTACAGGC
>NZ_SJWV01000745.1:0-261 GCF_004352695.1 Escherichia sp. KCJ4928 | reverse complement strand
ACGCTCTCCCGGTGGCAGTGTCTGCTCTGCAAAAGACAGAACCCCCGAGGTGTATTTTTTCGCAAACGGCGTGGCATCGATGAGTTCCCGCACCTCTTCGGGAGCACCCCGCAGAACTCTCGCCCCTTCCCGGCTACGCTCCCGGCCCAGCAGGTAATCAACCGGACCACTGCCACCGCCTTTTCCCCTGGCATGAAACTTAACTATCATCCCGTTCTCCCTGTTTACGGACCTCATCCCTCAGCTCACTCAGTTCACGTC
>NZ_SJWV01000744.1:0-262 GCF_004352695.1 Escherichia sp. KCJ4928 | reverse complement strand
AATGTACTGGCAACATTCCGCCATCTGAATGCCAGCAAGATGCAGACATTTGAACAGGGACTGATTGATGTCTGGCGGAAATTGTCATGGGATTACAGAACCAATAATCCCTGCCGTCTGGGCAAGAGAATCATTATTGAAAACCTGCTGTACCGCTGGAGTAACGGGCGTGTGACGCTGGACTGCAGCGGACGGGAGGCACTGGATGACCTGGTACGTCCGTTTTATCTGCTGGAGGGGCGCAACGTTCCTGACTTCCGGA
>NZ_SJWV01000743.1:0-262 GCF_004352695.1 Escherichia sp. KCJ4928 | reverse complement strand
ACTGGCCACAGATAATGCAGGAAGTTCGCTCCCCCAAAAATCCTCCCAATAATCTGTACATTGGTGAAGACAGGCAACCTGCATCAGCACCTCAGGATCAATCAATGCGACTCCCCCTCGCAGGTAAAGCCCCCGATGAACTGATACCAGCCATCGCCTCTGCCGATAAGGACAATCGTCAGTTGAATCTTCTGCTGGTCCACAGCGCAGATGATCATCTGCAGGGCGTGGTCCGCCTGAACGGCACCCTTTACCCGGCACT
>NZ_SJWV01000742.1:0-264 GCF_004352695.1 Escherichia sp. KCJ4928 | reverse complement strand
ACGGATACTGATAAAAATTCCATCCCCCCTTCAGCCCAATCGGATCCTGAGTGATATACCGCCCCTGCAGCGGGTCATAATAGCGGTGGCGGTTGTAATACAGGCCGGACTCCTCATCATACTGCTGCCCCGGCAGGCGGATAAGCTGCTGCAGCTGATGCGGGTTCTCTTCATTCAGCAGGTTGCCCCATTCATCATATTCTGCGCACCACGCTGTTGCCCCTTCCGTGCTGATGAGCGCCAGCGGCAGGCCGCGATGGTCGC
>NZ_SJWV01000741.1:0-265 GCF_004352695.1 Escherichia sp. KCJ4928 | reverse complement strand
GAACACGTAATTCATTACGAAGTTTAATTCTTTGAGCATCAAACTTTTAAATTGAAGAGTTTGATCATGGCTCAGATTGAACGCTGGCGGCAGGCCTAACACATGCAAGTCGAACGGTAACAGGAAGCAGCTTGCTGCTTCGCTGACGAGTGGCGGACGGGTGAGTAATGTCTGGGAAACTGCCTGATGGAGGGGGATAACTACTGGAAACGGTAGCTAATACCGCATAACGTCGCAAGACCAAAGAGGGGGACCTTCGGGCCTC
>NZ_SJWV01000740.1:0-265 GCF_004352695.1 Escherichia sp. KCJ4928 | reverse complement strand
AGATACAAAAACAGGGAGGTGATTATTTATTCGCGGTAAAAGGAAACCAGGGGCGGCTAAATAAAGCCTTTGAGGAAAAATTTCCGCTGAAAGAATTAAATAATCCAGAGCATGACAGTTACGCAATTAGTGAAAAGCGTCACGGCAGAGAAGAAATCCGTCTTCATATTGTTTGCGATGTCCCTGATGAACTTATTGATTTCACGTTTGAATGGAAAGGGCTGAAGAAATTATGCGTGGCAGTCTCCTTTCGGTCCATAATAGC
>NZ_SJWV01000073.1:0-19552 GCF_004352695.1 Escherichia sp. KCJ4928 | reverse complement strand
GTCATGGGCATCGGTATGGGCTATGCCATCGGTGCTAGCGTGACTTCTGGTTCTCCGGTTGTCGCCATTGAAGGTGATAGTGCTTTTGGTTTCAGTGGGATGGAAATTGAAACGATTTGTCGATATAACCTGCCGGTGACGATCGTTATTTTTAATAATGGCGGCATCTACAGAGGAGACGGTGTTGATCTCAGTGGCGCTGGTGCACCATCACCAACGGATCTGTTGCACCATGCAAGGTATGACAAATTAATGGATGCGTTTCGTGGCGTTGGCTATAACGTCACCACGACAGATGAACTTCGTCATGCTTTAACCACCGGTATTCAGTCGCGCAAACCGACCATTATTAATGTGGTCATCGACCCTGCAGCAGGAACTGAAAGTGGCCATATTACCAAACTTAACCCAAAACAAGTCGCTGGTAATTAAATACTGACATCGTCTCCTCTTGCCAACTCATTATGCGATGGTGAGGGGACCCTTATCGGAAATACTATTATGCTAACATTTTTTATTGGCGATTTATTGCCTATTATCGTAATCATGCTGTTGGGTTATTTTAGCGGCAGACGAGAAACTTTTTCAGAAGATCAAGCCCGCGCATTTAATAAACTGGTATTAAACTACGCTCTTCCTGCGGCTCTATTTGTTTCTATTACCCGGGCAAACAGGGAAATGATTTTTGCGGACACTCGTCTGACCCTTGTATCACTTGTGGTTATTGTCGGATGTTTCTTTTTCTCCTGGTTTGGTTGCTACAAATTTTTTAAACGTACCCATGCAGAAGCAGCTGTATGTGCATTAATTGCGGGTTCACCTACCATTGGATTCCTGGGGTTTGCAGTTCTCGATCCTATTTATGGTGATTCCGTATCAACAGGTTTAGTGGTAGCAATTATTTCTATTATTGTTAACGCAATTACTATTCCTATTGGTCTGTATTTGCTGAATCCTTCCTCAGGAGCGGATGGTAAGAAGAATAGTAATCTGAGCGCATTAATTTCTGCGGCAAAGGAGCCAGTAGTATGGGCACCTGTTCTGGCAACGATCCTGGTGTTGGTTGGGGTAAAAATTCCGGCAGCATGGGACCCAACCTTTAATCTGATTGCGAAGGCTAACTCAGGGGTAGCGGTATTCGCTGCGGGGTTGACTCTGGCTGCACATAAATTCGAGTTCAGTGCCGAAATTGCTTATAACACCTTCCTGAAGCTGATTCTGATGCCACTGGCACTGCTTCTCGTTGGTATGGCATGTCATTTGAACAGCGAACATCTGCAGATGATGGTACTGGCAGGCGCATTACCGCCGGCATTCTCCGGAATCATTATTGCCAGCCGGTTTAATGTCTACACCCGTACTGGTACAGCGTCATTGGCTGTGAGCGTACTGGGCTTTGTCGTCACGGCTCCCTTGTGGATTTATGTCAGTCGACTGGTTTCATAATTAATCATGTTATTGATTTTACATAAATGCCGAAGTGTCTTTTCACCTTCGGCTTTTTTCAAGGCATAAGCAAATGACAAATAATGAAAGCAAAGGGCCGTTTGAAGGCTTATTAGTTATCGATATGACACATGTCCTTAATGGACCTTTCGGAACTCAACTTCTTTGTAATATGGGCGCAAGGGTAATTAAAGTTGAGCCGCCGGGTCATGGTGATGATACCCGCACATTTGGTCCCTATGTGGATGGACAGTCACTCTATTACAGTTTTATTAATCATGGCAAAGAGAGTGTGGTTCTTAATTTAAAGAATGATCACGATAAAAGTATATTTATAAATATGCTCAAACAAGCTGATGTATTAGCTGAGAATTTTCGCCCAGGTACAATGGAAAAACTGGGGTTTTCATGGGAAACGCTTCAAGAAATCAACCCGCGCCTCATATATGCTTCATCGTCAGGTTTCGGACATACCGGTCCGCTAAAAGATGCTCCTGCCTACGATACCATCATTCAGGCAATGAGCGGGATAATGATGGAAACAGGATATCCTGATGCTCCGCCAGTGCGCGTTGGTACCTCTCTTGCGGATCTATGCGGCGGTGTCTATTTATTCAGCGGAATAGTGAGTGCACTTTATGGCCGCGAAAAGAGCCAGAGAGGGGCGCATGTCGATATAGCGATGTTTGATGCCACGCTGAGTTTTCTGGAGCATGGTCTGATGGCATATATCGCAACTGGGAAGTCACCACAACGTCTGGGAAATCGCCATCCCTACATGGCACCTTTTGATGTTTTCAATACTCAGGATAAGCCGATTACGATTTGTTGTGGTAATGACAAGCTTTTTTCTGCGTTATGCCAGGCACTGGAGCTTACGGAACTGGTTAATGATCCCCGATTTAGCAGCAATATTTTACGCGTACAAAACCAGGCTATTCTTAAACAATATATTGAGCGGACGTTAAAAACGCAGGCAGCTGAAGTTTGGTTAGCCAGAATACATGAAGTTGGTGTACCCGTCGCGCCGTTATTAAGTGTGGCTGAGGCCATTAAATTGCCACAAACTCAGGCGAGAAATATGTTGATTGAAGCCGGGGGAATAATGATGCCGGGTAATCCGATAAAAATCAGCGGCTGCGCGGACCCGCATGTTATGCCGGGAGCGGCAACGCTCGACCAGCATGGGGAACAAATTCGCCAGGAGTTCTCATCATAAATGTAAGATGTGCTGGTAAATAGCTCCCACATTTGAACATTGTGGGAGCCGCTATTTAGTCATTTTTCTGACAGAAAACAGCAATCTCCTGGTCCAGCTCTGCAATGTGTTCTTTTACAGAGTTCAGCAACTGAAGAATTTCAGGCTTACTGTCATCTGAAACAGGTGTTATTTCTAACTGATGGCTAATATTAATCAACTTTTGCAAATTCAGGATGTTAGCCGCACCGTGGATGCGATGAATACACTGATGGAAAGTTCTGTTATCGCCAGCTTCTAGTGCTTGAAACGCAGCGGGTAGATCTTTATGCGTTTCATGCTGGAAAGTCATGAGAATCTCCTGCATCAGTTGTAGATCGTTCGCCGTATTATTTTTCAGGGCTTCGATATCAAGGTGGCGATACTGAGGTGCAATATGCGCAACCTGGTGTAACTGACTTAAATGTGTTTTCAGTACATCCAGGGTCAACGGTTTGAACAAACATAAGTTCATGCCGCAACTTAACCCTTTTTCACGTTCGTTAGCCTGTGCGTTGGCTGTAAGCCCCCAGATGGGTAAGGAAGAATTTTGCTCACGGAGTTTGCGAGTCAACTCAAAACCATCCATATTCGGCATATTAACGTCAGTAATAAGCAGATCATAATGTTGCATACTGACTTTGTGTAGCGCTTGCACACCATCAGTGGCTTCATCAACATCATATCCTAATAGATTTAGCTGGCGTTTGAGTAATAGCCTGTTGGTCGGATGATCATCCGCGATTAATATGCTCAACTTTTCAGGTAGTGTGATGGGGTGTTCTGCTTTTGCCTCGACAGTCGCCACTTGCTGGCTAATTTCTACCGGGATTGTGATCGTAAATGTTGTTCCTATGCCTGGATGACTTTCTAATGACAAATCGCCCTGCATATTTTTAATTAATTCTTTGCAGATCATTAAGCCTAAGCCAGATCCTGTTTGCTGGCGACCTGCACTTGTTTGGCTGTAGCGTTTAAAGAGTTGTTGTTGTTCTTCCTGCGATAATCCACTTCCAGAATCCATAATCGTCATTTTGATAACAGCGTGGTTGTCATCAATGTGAACCAGGGAGGTCGTAATTTTTACTGCCCCCTCGGTGGTAAATTTGAGAGCATTGCTCAGTAAATTTGATAAGACCTGCTTAAACGCCTGAGGGTCGATCTTAACCAGGTAATGATCAGGAAATGTACTGCTGCAACTTAATGCGATCGATTTGCTTGCAGCAATCGCACCGAAAGAGTGACAAGTGTTCTGGACTAAAGTAGGGATATCGACCCATTGTGGTTGAAGTTGATAGTTACCCGATTCAATTTTGTCGACATCAAGGATTTCACCAATTAAGCCGAGGAGTGATTGTCCGGTGGCGTAGGCAAGTGAAATCGCCTCCACCCGTTGCTCCTTGCTAAGACCAGAACCCGACAGAAGTTCCAGGAAGCCCATAATAGAGCTTATTGGTGTTCTTATTTCGTGACTCATCGTTGCCAGAAACTGACTTTTTGCTACGGTAGCCTTTATCGCTTTATTTTTTTCTACCTCGAGTGCATTAATTAGATCACGCGTTTCAGTAATATCTTGCCAACCACAAATATATACTGCATTGTCACTTGCAGGAAGATTGCATAATGTATGCCAGTGATTAATGCATCTTTTCTCGATGCCATTATCAATTTCAAATACCTGTGTGTATATTGTTCGATTTTCTTTCGTTTCTGCTGTGACTTCATGCGCATTAGAAAAAACATCTTTAAAGGGTGAGTCACTGTTTTCTAATGGTAACATTGCATTTTTGTAGTAATCCGCAGTGAAATAATGTTCAAAAGCACTATTATGACTAATGACATTACCTTGCCAGTTTACAACATAAGTTGGATTCGGTAAGGAATCCGAGAGTGCTTTTCGGAATGATATTTGGTTTTCTAAATCACCCTGAATGACTTTACGACGACGAACTGAGCGTAACAGGTAGAATCCCCATAAAAGGCTACTGCCAACTAATAAAACGGATAATGTCGTAACAATATAAAATTGCTCGCTATATAGGTCCCATGTGTCAATGGTCACATTGGGCATTTTAATCCATTTTTCCGTCAGGCGCAGAACTTCGCTTGGGGGAATTGCATTCAGTGCTTTATTAATAATATCCTTAAGTTCCGGTTCTCCGCGAGGAAAAGCGAACGAAAGCGATGCATTCGGAACGCCAGGAATAAGAAAATGATAAAGTTCATTAGGATAGTAATGATCGATCATGTAACGCGAATTTAACTGTGTCGCGACCAGAGCATCAAGTTCACCTTCCTTAACCTTGTGAAATGCAGCGCTGGCATTATCGACCTGTATCCATTCAACCTCCGGATACATCTCTTTTAATTGCGAATGCAGCTCATAATAATATGGAATGGCAACTTTCATTCCTTTTTTTAATGTTTGTTCACTGTCAGGTGCTTTTTGCATGACAAAAACGTATGGCGTTGTTATGAAAGCTTCTGCAAATGAAACATTATTTTCTCGATCTTCACTATAAATAGCGCCAGGTATTATATCCCATCCACCGGGGTTAAGCTGTGTTCCGGCATGGATATTGTGTGAAACGGTGATCGGAGAAAAATTTAAACCTGTTTGCAAGGTAATAATATTAAGAATATCCCCCATAACGCCCCGAACCGAGCCATTTTCATCCGTCATAGAATAGGGAGGAGAGTAAGGATTTTCCAGCACCTTTAAATCGGGATGTTGCTTAATCCACTGTTTTTCATGTTCAGTGAGTTCTAATGGTTTGTTCAGAAAGGCCAGGTTTCCTGTATCAAGCCAATTTTGTGAAACTTCATAGCGAACTTCATTTGTTAAAGCATCAACAAATCTATTGAGTACTTCATTAAGAATGACGGATTCTTTTCTGGTCAAGAAAAAATTATATTGACGCGGCGAGTTATAATATTTCACTACATTTAAGGAGTGAGTGAAATAGCGGGAAATCATACTGCTGGTAATGATGTTACTACCAATAAAGTAATCATTCTGTCCGGCTGATACGGATGCTAATGCCTGATATAAATTTGTAAAAGAGATAATTGTTGCTTTTGGAAACGATTGATGAATTACCTCGTCTGGGGGGTAATTTGCTACCCGAGCAATATTTACTGGTTTTGGTGAGGTAAGCGGTCGCATTGAGTCGTGAAGGGTGGTTACCAGCGCCGGAAAGGTAATTATCAATGGTTTGGTTGCAGCAATGTCACTATTAAGAGGCGGCGAAGTAACTAAATGTGATAACACTATATCGACTTCACCTTCTGCAAGCGCGTCCATTGCTTTTTGATGATCGGCGTATTCCCGGAGTGTTAATTTGATATTTAACGCTCTTTTTAAAAGATTTAAATAATCAGCATTAATACCACGAACCTGTTGCTGCGAATCGGTATGCAACAAGGTAGCCGTTTGGGACTTGTGTACTGCAATCACAAGATTTTTTTTGCTCGCTAACCAACGTAATTCCTTGTTGCTCAGACGTACTGGATCAAGTGTGACACGGTTGTTACTACTGATGCCACGATATTCGATGTAATCTTCGTCTGCGAAACTTATGGTCGACCAAAGACCACAACAGAGAAGAAAAAAATAGGGTAAAAACTTCATGTGATTAGCCGATTTTGTTACGTTGCGCGAATGTGTAAAGATCCATCAGTGATTTACATTCTAATTTTTCCATCAGGCGACTTTTATAAGTGCTGACAGTTTTGTTGCTGATGAACATTTTTTCAGCAATGTCATTATTATCCTTGCCATCAAGAATATACCGCATGACACTAATTTCTTGTTTCGATAAGGAGTCGAGTTTTTGCTGGTCGGACGTTAAACTTCCAACAAACCGGTTGAGAGAGAAGGGGAAATAGCAGTAGCCATTTTTTGCAGCTTCAATAGCCGCAATGATATTGTTCATGCCTTCTTTTTTACTCACGAATCCATTAGCGCCAGCATCAGCACAATGTTTCCCGTAAAAATGGTCATTTTTAGCGGAGACAATAATAATAATTCCGCTATATTGGCGCTTCCTCAGCGTTTCTAACACCTGGATACCGTTAACTCCGGGGATATCGACATCAATGATGACGATATCAGGCTTAAGTGTTTCCACCCGCTGAACGGCGCTTCCCCCTTCAGTCAACTCCGCTAAGATTTCAATATCGTTTTTGATCAATAAATTACGAATTGCTGCGATAGCAAGAGGATGGTCATCAATAATTATTGCGTTCATAGATTATTCCCTTTGCAATGAAGCATCTCCCTTCTCCCTGTAGTAATACAGACATAAGGCGTCATCTCATTTTCTCAATAAAAATAAGAAAATCTGAGCTTCCTTTAAGATAATTCGACAAGTATACCATATAAATAGTCGGCATAAATGAAATGTCAACAATAAAATCAGGGATTATACCGATGATTTATAGTTTCAAGTTAGCACTATAAGTCTTCTCACTAATCCTACAGGCGTAAGAATTGTATTGCAAAAGCCACGGTTTAGTCCTCTGTTGTTTTTTTTGCACCTCATTTAAATTAGGCCTCCAACGTTCCTGGGATAATGTGCAACACATGCACTGTGTTTGATATGAAGAATGAATGCTCTTTTCATTCAATTCATAAATTTCATCTATGAGAAATGAGAGATAATAGTGGAACAGATTAATTCAAATAAAAAACATTCTAACAGAAGAAAATACTTTTCTTTATTGGCGGTAGTTTTATTTATTGCGTTTTCAGGTGCCTATGCCTATTGGTCAATGGAATTAGAAGACATGATTAGTACAGATGACGCCTATGTCACGGGGAATGCAGATCCAATTTCTGCACAAGTCTCAGGTAGTGTCACTGTCGTTAATCATAAAGATACGAACTACGTTCGACAAGGTGACATTTTAGTTTCACTGGATAAAACTGATGCCACTATCGCACTCAATAAAGCTAAAAATAATCTGGCAAATATTGTTCGGCAAACGAATAAACTGTACTTACAGGATAAACAATACAGTGCCGAAGTCGCTTCAGCACGTATTCAGTATCAACAATCTTTAGAAGATTATAACCGTCGAGTACCGTTAGCGAAGCAGGGGGTTATTTCAAAAGAAACGCTGGAGCATACCAAAGATACGTTAATAAGTAGCAAAGCGGCACTGAATGCCGCTATCCAGGCTTATAAAGCGAATAAAGCTTTAGTAATGAACACACCATTAAACCGTCAGCCACAAGTCGTGGAAGCGGCGGATGCAACTAAAGAAGCCTGGTTGGCGCTTAAACGTACGGATATAAGGAGTCCGGTTACTGGCTATATTGCCCAGCGGAGTGTTCAGGTCGGCGAAACAGTGAGTCCCGGACAATCGTTAATGGCTGTCGTACCGGCACGTCAAATGTGGGTTAATGCCAACTTTAAAGAAACACAACTCACGGATGTACGGATTGGTCAATCAGTCAATATTATCAGCGATCTTTATGGTGAAAATGTTGTGTTTCATGGTCGGGTGACAGGGATCAATATGGGAACCGGCAATGCGTTCTCCTTATTACCTGCACAAAATGCGACAGGGAACTGGATCAAAATCGTTCAGCGTGTACCGGTTGAAGTTTCTCTTGATCCAAAAGAACTCATGGAACACCCCTTACGCATTGGTTTATCGATGACTGCAACTATTGATACGAAGAACGAAGACATTGCTGAGATGCCTGATCTGGCTTCAACCGTGACGTCCATGCCGGCTTATACCAGTAAGGCTTTAGTTATCGATACCAGTCCGATAGAAAAAGAAATTAGCAACATTATTTCGCATAATGGACAACTTTAATGGCAATCACTAAATCGACTCCGGCACCATTAACCGGTGGGACGTTATGGTGCGTTACTATTGCATTGTCATTAGCGACGTTTATGCAAATGTTGGATTCCACTATTTCTAACGTCGCAATACCGACAATATCTGGCTTTCTGGGAGCATCAACAGACGAAGGCACCTGGGTTATCACCTCGTTTGGCGTAGCAAATGCCATTGCGATCCCTGTTACCGGCAGGCTGGCACAAAGAATAGGCGAATTAAGGTTATTTTTACTTTCAGTCACTTTTTTTTCGCTGTCTTCCTTAATGTGTAGTTTATCGACCAATCTTGATGTGCTGATATTTTTTAGAGTCGTTCAGGGATTAATGGCGGGGCCGTTAATTCCACTGTCACAGAGTTTATTATTAAGGAATTATCCACCAGAAAAAAGAACATTTGCTCTGGCATTATGGTCAATGACCGTGATTATCGCTCCGATATGTGGGCCGATATTGGGCGGTTATATTTGCGATAACTTTAGCTGGGGTTGGATATTTTTAATCAATGTCCCTATGGGGATTATCGTCCTGACATTATGCTTAACCTTACTTAAAGGAAGAGAAACTGAAACTTCACCGGTCAAAATGAATCTACCAGGACTGACCCTGTTAGTGCTCGGTGTTGGTGGCTTGCAAATTATGCTTGATAAAGGGCGCGATCTGGATTGGTTCAACTCGAGTACAATAATAATATTAACAGTAGTATCAGTTATTTCTCTGATCTCTTTAGTCATTTGGGAGTCGACCTCAGAGAACCCGATTCTTGATCTCAGTTTGTTTAAGTCCCGTAACTTCACCATTGGTATTGTGAGTATCACATGCGCGTATTTATTTTACTCTGGAGCGATCGTCCTTATGCCGCAGTTACTCCAGGAAACGATGGGGTATAATGCGATATGGGCCGGACTTGCTTATGCGCCCATCGGCATCATGCCACTATTAATTTCACCTTTGATAGGACGTTATGGCAACAAAATAGACATGCGGTTGTTAGTGACATTTAGTTTTTTGATGTATGCGGTTTGCTATTACTGGCGTTCTGTGACATTTATGCCAACGATTGATTTTACAGGCATCATTTTGCCACAGTTTTTCCAGGGATTCGCCGTTGCCTGTTTCTTTTTACCCTTAACAACGATTTCGTTTTCAGGCTTGCCAGATAATAAATTTGCCAATGCCTCGAGTATGAGTAATTTTTTTCGTACCTTGTCAGGATCAGTTGGTACGTCGTTGACAATGACGCTGTGGGGACGACGCGAATCGTTACACCATAGTCAGTTGACAGCAACCATCGATCAATTTAACCCCGTGTTTAATTCATCGTCACAAATTATGGATAAATACTATGGTTCGCTTTCAGGAGTTCTTAATGAAATTAATAATGAAATAACCCAGCAGTCACTTTCTATTTCTGCAAATGAGATTTTCCGTATGGCGGCTATTGCTTTTATCTTACTTACGGTTTTGGTTTGGTTTGCGAAACCGCCGTTTACAGCGAAAGGCGTTGGGTGATGATAAAAGGAGGGGGTTATAGCGGGTAAGAGCGGGGATCTTAAGTCTGCGCCATCGGCAGCATCGCTCACCCAGGGAAAGGATTGCGATGCTGCGTTGAAACGTTATTAACGGCCTTTTGCCAGATATTGATTCATCTCTTCTTCCGGCACCATTCCACCTCCCGTCGCCCACACCAGATGAGTGGCATTACGCAATTGTTCTGCGCTGAAACCGTGCATCTGTTGGTAACTTACTGATGCACACACGCGCTGAGGTCCGGCCATACCCGCCAGTGCTGAAGGTTCAAGACGAATACCTTCTTCCTGCGCCAGCCAGCCAAGCATGTCATACATGGTTTGATCGCTAAGGGTATAGAAGCCATCCAGCAGACGCTCCATTGCCCGCCCGACAAAGCCTGATGCGCGACCAACTGCAAGGCCATCCGCTGCGGTAAGGTTGTCGATACCAATATCCTGAACAGAAATCTGATCGTGTAATCCTGTATGGACGCCTAACAACATACAAGGGGAGTGCGTTGGTTCGGCAAAAAAGCAGTGAACATGATCGCCAAACGCCAGTTTAAGTCCGAATGCGACGCCACCAGGACCACCGCCAACACCACACGGCAGATAGACAAACAGAGGGTTATCAGCATCGACGATACGACCTTGCTGGGCAAATTGCGCTTTAAGACGCTGGCCAGCGACGGAATACCCAAGGAACAACGTGCGGGAATTTTCGTCATCAATAAAGAAACAGTTCGGGTCAGACTGCGCTGCTTTACGTCCTTCCTCGACGGCAACACCATAATCTTGCTCATATTCCACGACCGTAACGCCATGGCTGCGCAGTTTCGCTTTTTTCCATGCCCGGGCATCAGCAGACATATGAACTGTCACCTTAAAGCCAATGCGGGCGCTCATAATGCCGATTGATAACCCCAGATTTCCGGTTGAGCCCACAGCAATGCTGTATTGGCTAAAGAACTGTTTAAACTCCGGAGAAAGCAGTTTGCTGTAGTCATCATCAAGCGTCAGCAACCCCGCTTCCAGAGCCAGTTTTTCTGCGTGTGCCAGGACTTCATAAATCCCGCCGCGTGCTTTTATGGAGCCGGAAATGGGCAAATGGCTATCTTTTTTCAGTAACAGTTGCCCGCTGATCGGTTGCTGATATTCTTTTTCCAGCCGTTTTTGCATAGCTGGAATGGCAACCAGTTCTGATTCAATAATCCCCCCAGTGGCAGCAGTTTCAGGAAATGCTTTTGCCAGATAGGGTGCAAAACGGGATAAGCGCGCATGGGCGTCCTGAACATCCTGTTCGGTCAGGCCAACATAAGGTAAACCTTCAGCCAATGAGGTCGTGCCAGGATTAAACCAGGTGGTTTCTTTAAGAGCAACCAGATCCTTTACCAACGGATACTGGGCGATGAGCGAGTTCATTTTAGCGTTTTCCATAGTACGTCTCTTTGCGCTTAGATGATAAATGACAGCAGGAATGTGCCCGCCAGAGCGACGACTGAAGCGATAAATGTCGCTGTCGTATAGTATTTAAATGTTTCATTGAGCGTAGCGCCGCAATATTGCTTCACTAGCCAGAAAAGCGAGTCCGTAACGATCGTGCAGCCAATTGCACCTGAACCGATAGCAATCGCAATAATTTCCGGGCTGATGTCGGGATACAGCGGCAGCACAATGATCCATATTTATATTTTCTTCTCCAGGTTGGCGATGCCAGTTGGCATGTTTTACTTACTTGCCTATATGGTTACTCGTTGGCGAGAACAGAGGCGGAATTGAGTACAATTATCCGGCAATTATTGTTATTTTTTATTGTATTGCCGTGTCGGGTGATAGGGCGTTGAGAATATCGTTGGATCTCGCCAGTGACGTCTGTTTCTGCTACAGTGCCCGTTTTACGGCAAACGGCTTGGGTATGGCTTCATTAAAGGATGTCGCACGCCTGGCGGGAGTGTCGATGATGACAGTCTCCCGGGTGATGCATAATGCAGAATCTGTGCGTCCTGCAACGCGTGACCGCGTATTGCAGGCAATCCAGACCCTGAATTATGTTCCTGATCTTTCCGCCCGTAAGATGCGCGCTCAAGGACGTAAGCCGTCGACTCTCGCCGTGCTGGCGCAGGACACGGCTACCACTCCTTTCTCTGTTGATATTCTGCTTGCCATTGAGCAAACCGCCAGCGAGTTCGGCTGGAATAGTTTTTTAATCAATATTTTTTCTGAAGATGACGCTGCCCGCGCGGCACGTCAGCTGCTTGCCCACCGTCCGGATGGCATTATCTATACTACAATGGGGCTGCGACATATCACGCTGCCTGAGTCTCTGTATGGTGAAAATATTGTATTGGCGAACTGTGTGGCGGATGACCCAGCGTTACCCAGTTATATCCCTGATGATTACACTGCACAATATGAATCAACACAGCATTTGCTCGCGGCGGGCTATCGTCAACCGTTATGCTTCTGGCTACCGGAAAGTGCGTTGGCAACAGGGTATCGTCGGCAGGGATTTGAGCAGGCCTGGCGTGATGCTGGACGAGATCTGGCTGAGGTGAAACAATTTCACATGGCAACAGGTGATGATCACTACACCGATCTCGCAAGTTTACTCAATGACCACTTCAAATCGGGCAAACCAGATTTTGATGTTCTGATATGTGGTAACGATCGCGCAGCCTTTGTGGCTTATCAGGTTCTTCTGGCGAAGGGGGTACGAATCCCGCAGGATGTCGCCGTAATGGGCTTTGATAATCTGGTTGGCGTCGGGCATCTGTTTTTACCGCCGCTGACCACAATTCAGCTTCCACATGACATTATCGGGCGGGAAGCTGCATTGCATATTATTGAAGGTCGTGAAGGGGGAAGAGTGACGCGGATCCCTTGCCCGCTGTTGATCCGTTGTTCCACCTGATATTATGTTAACCCAGTAGCCAGAGTGCTCCATGTTGCAGCACAGCCACTCCGTGGGAGGCATAAAGCGACAGTTCCCGTTCTTCTGGCTGCGGATAGATTCGACTACTCATCACCGCTTCCCCGTCGTTAATAAATACTTCCACGGATGATGTATCGATAAATATCCTTAGGGCGAGCGTGTCACGCTGCGGGAGGGGAATACTACGGTAGCCGTCTAAATTCTCGTGTGGGTAATACCGCCACAAAACAAGTCGCTCAGATTGGTTATCAATATACAGCCGCATTCCAGTGCCGAGCTGTAATCCGTAATGTTCGGCATCACTGTTCTTCAGCGCCCACTGCAACTGAATCTCAACTGCTTGCGCGTTTTCCTGCAAAACATATTTATTGCTGATTGTGCGGGGAGAGACAGATTGATGCTGCTGGCGTAACGACTCAGCTTCGTGTACCGGGCGTTGTAGAAGTTTGCCATTGCTCTCTGATAGCTCGCGCGCCAGCGTCATGCAGCCTGCCCATCCTTCACGTTTTGAGGGCATTGGCGATTCCCACATATCCATCCAGCCGATAACAATACGCCGACCATCCTTCGCTAAAAAGCTTTGTGGTGCATAAAAGTCATGCCCGTTATCAAGTTCAGTAAAATGCCCGGATTGTGCAAAAAGTCGTCCTGGCGACCACATTCCGGGTATTACGCCACTTTGAAAGCGATTTCGGTAACTGTATCCCTCGGCATTCATTCCCTGCGGGGAAAACATCAGATAATGCTGATCGCCAAGGCTGAAAAAGTCCGGACATTCCCACATATAGCTTTCACCCGCATCAGCGTGGGCCAGTACGCGATCGAAGGTCCATTCACGCAACGAACTGCCGCGATAAAGCAGGATCTGCCCCGTGTTGCCTGGATCTTTCGCCCCGACTACCATCCACCATGTGTCGGCTTCACGCCACACTTTAGGATCGCGGAAGTGCATGATTCCTTCTGGTGGAGTGAGGATCACACCCTGTTTCTCGAAATGAATACCATCCCGACTGGTAGCCAGACATTGTACTTCGCGAATTGCATCGTCATTACCTGCACCATCGAGCCAGACGTGTCCGGTGTAGATAAGTGAGAGGACACCATTGTCATCGACAGCACTACCTGAAAAACACCCGTCTTTGTCATTATCGTCTCCTGGCGCTAGCGCAATAGGCTCATGCTGCCAGTGGATCATATCGTCGCTGGTGGCATGTCCCCAGTGCATTGGTCCCCAGTGTTCGCTCATCGGGTGATGTTGATAAAACGCGTGATAACGATCGTTAAACCAGATCAGGCCGTTTGGATCGTTCATCCATCCGGCAGGTGGCGCGAGGTGAAAATGGGGATAGAAAGTGTTACCCCGGTGCTCATGAAGTTTTGCTAGTGCGTTTTGCGCCGCATGCAATCGAGATTGCGTCATTTTAATCATCCTGGTTAAGCAAATTTGGTGAATTGTTAACGTTAACTTTTATAAAAATATAGTCCCTTACTTTCATAAATGCGATGAATATCACAAATGTTAACGTTAACTATGACGTTTTGTGATCGAATATGCATGTTTTAGTAAATCCATGACGATTTTGCGAGAAAGAGGTTTATCACTATGCGTAACTCAGATGAATTTAAGGGAAAAAAATGTCAGCCAAAGTATGGGTTTTAGGGGATGCGGTCGTAGATCTCTTGCCAGAATCAGACGGGCGCCTACTGCCTTGTCCTGGCGGCGCGCCAGCTAACGTTGCGGTGGGAATCGCCAGATTAGGCGGAATAAGTGGATTTATAGGTCGGGTCGGTGATGATCCTTTTGGGGCGTTAATGCAAAGAACGCTGCTAACTGAGGGAGTCGATATCACGTATCTGAAGCAAGATGAATGGCACCGGACATCCACGGTGCTTGTCGATCTGAACGATCAAGGGGAACGTTCATTTACGTTTATGGTCCGCCCCAGTGCCGATCTTTTTTTAGAGACGACAGACTTGCCCTGCTGGCGACATGGCGAATGGTTACATCTCTGTTCAATTGCGTTGTCTGCCGAGCCTTCGCGTACCAGCGCATTTACTGCGATGACGGTGATCCGGCATGCCGGAGGTTTTGTCAGCTTCGATCCTAATATTCGTGAAGATCTATGGCAAGACGAGCATTTGCTCCGCTTGTGTTTGCGGCAGGCGCTACAACTGGCGGATGTCGTCAAGCTCTCGGAAGAAGAATGGCGACTTATCAGTGGAAAAACACAGAACGATCAGGATATATGCGCCCTGGCAAAAGAGTATGAGATCGCCATGCTGTTGGTGACTAAAGGTGCAGAAGGGGTGGTGGTCTGTTATCGAGGACAAGTTCACCATTTTGCTGGAATGTCTGTGAATTGTGTCGATAGCACGGGGGCGGGAGATGCGTTCGTTGCCGGGTTACTCACAGGTCTGTCCTCTACGGGATTATCTACAGATGAGAGAGAAATGCGACGAATTATCGATCTCGCTCAACGTTGCGGAGCGCTTGCAGTAACGGCGAAAGGGGCAATGACAGCGCTGCCATGTCGACAAGAACTGGAATAGTGAGAAGTAAACGGCGAAGTCGCTCTTATCTCTAAATAGGACGTGAATTTTTTAACGACAGGTAGGTAATTATGGCACTGAATATTCCATTCAGAAATGCGTACTATCGTTTTGCATCCAGTTACTCATTTCTCTTTTTTATTTCCTGGTCGCTGTGGTGGTCGTTATACGCTATTTGGCTGAAAGGACATCTAGGGTTGACAGGGACGGAATTAGGTACACTTTATTCGGTCAACCAGTTTACCAGCATTCTATTTATGATGTTCTACGGCATCGTTCAGGATAAACTCGGTCTGAAGAAACCGCTCATCTGGTGTATGAGTTTCATCCTGGTCTTGACCGGACCGTTTATGATTTACGTTTATGAACCGTTACTGCAAAGCAATTTTTCTGTAGGTCTAATTCTGGGGGCGCTCTTTTTTGGCCTGGGGTATCTGGCGGGATGCGGTTTGCTTGACAGCTTCACCGAAAAAATGGCGCGAAATTTTCATTTCGAATATGGAACAGCGCGCGCCTGGGGATCTTTTGGCTATGCTATTGGCGCGTTCTTTGCCGGCATATTTTTTAGTATCAGTCCCCATATCAACTTCTGGTTGGTCTCGCTATTTGGCGCTGTATTTATGATGATCAACATGTGTTTTAAAGATAAGGATCACCAGTGCGTAGCGGCGGATGCGGGAGGGGTAAAAAAAGAGGATTTTATCGCAGTTTTCAAGGATCGAAACTTCTGGGTTTTCGTCATATTTATTGTGGGGACGTGGTCTTTCTATAACATTTTTGATCAACAACTTTTTCCTGTCTTTTATGCAGGTTTATTCGAATCACACGATGTAGGAACGCGCCTGTATGGTTATCTCAACTCATTCCAGGTGGTACTCGAAGCGCTATGCATGGCGATTATTCCTTTCTTTGTGAATCGGGTAGGGCCAAAAAATGCATTACTTATCGGTGTTGTGATTATGGCGTTGCGTATCCTTTCCTGCGCGCTGTTCGTTAACCCCTGGATTATTTCATTAGTGAAGCTGTTACATGCTATTGAGGTTCCACTTTGTGTCATATCCGTCTTCAAATACAGCGTGGCAAATTTTGATAAGCGCCTGTCGTCGACGATCTTTCTGATTGGTTTTCAAATTGCCAGTTCGCTTGGGATTGTGCTGCTTTCAACGCCGACTGGGATACTCTTTGACCACGCAGGCTACCAGACAGTTTTCTTCGCAATTTCGGGTATTGTCTGCCTGATGTTGCTATTTGGCATTTTCTTCCTGAGTAAAAAACGCGAGCAAATAGTTATGGAAACGCCTGTACCTTCAGCAATATAGACGTAAACTTTTCCGGTTGTTGTCGATATCTCCCTATCCCTCAACCGGAAAATAATAATACTAAAGTGCTTAGCCCTGCTAATAATCACCTAATCCAAACGCCTCATTCATGTTCTGGTACAGTCGCTCAAATGTACTTCAGATGCGCGGTTCGCTGATTTCCAGGACATTGTCGTCATTCAGCGACCTGTCCCGTGTATCACGGTCCTGCGAATTCATCAAGGAATGCATTGCGGAGTGAAGTATCGAGTCACGCCATATTTCGCTATCAGGATTCTGTGTGATGGTTACATCGCCCGGCTCAGGGCTGTTTAGTCATCAGCGCTTTCTGACAGTGCTGAGATTTCAACCTGTTGCAGTAAAAATGAGTAGATATAAGGCAAGTGTGCTGCCAAACCCATCTTTTACGGGGGGAAGGTAGATTTCGTTTGAAGGGTATCTGGTGTCCCCTGCAGGAATCGAACCTGCAATTAGCCCTTAGGAGGGGCTCGTTATATCCATTTAACTAAGAGGACAATGCGGCATGAGTATACCCGCTAATGGACTGCGGGGTAAGTACGCTGCCGCTCGATTGCTTAAACCCTCGCCATTTATGCTGGGTTTTTATCATTTTTCTTAATATTTTCCGCACGTTCTGCTTTTTGGCGTGCTTCTGCTTTACGCTTGTTGCTCATGTCGTTACGAATCTGTGCATGACTCATTAACGCGAAGATAAAGGTGCCGCCGCAGATGTTCCCCGCTAAAGTAGGTAGTGCGAAGGGCCAGATGAAATCGCTCCAGTGCAGCGTGCCGTTAAACACCAGATAGAGGATTTCAACAGAACCGACAACGATGTGGGTGGTGTCACCCAGTGCAATAAGCCAGGTCATCAATATAATCACCACAATCTTTGCCGCACCCGCAGCAGGAAACATCCAAACCATAGTGGCGATCAGCCAGCCGGAAATGATCGCGTTGGCAAACATCTCGCTGGGGGTGTTCTTCATCACATCCATGCCGATTTTGACAAATGCATCGCGAGTTTCTTCATTGAAGATAGGCATATATTCAAATGCCCATGCAGCAATACCTGTCCCGAGAATATTACCCAGCAGCACGACGCCCCATAATCGCATAAGTAAGCCGACGTTGCTCATTGTCGGTTTTTGCATGACGGGTAGTACCGCAGTCACGGTGTTTTCGGTAAATAATTGCTGGCGGGCCATAATGACGATAATAAAACCAAAGGTATAACCGAGATTCTCCAGTAAGAAGCTGCCTGGCACTCCTTCCAGTTCGACATGAAATATCCCTTTTGCCAGTAGCGAAGCGCCCATCGACAGACCCGCCGCAATGGCTGACCACAGTAGCGCCATTGCGTCGCGTTCCAGCTCTTTTTCACCATCCTGGCGGATATGCTCATGAATTGCCATCGCCCGGGAGGGGAGTCGGTCTTCATCTATTTCTATTTTTTTGCCGCGCTCTTTTTCTTCGCTCTCAACTTCAATTTCGTCGCTGTGTTGATCAATTTTGTCGTTGTCCATGGTCTCTTCTCTTGAATTAGCACGTATAGCTAAAGCGTAGCGGCTTTTTTGCTCGCAACTGGCGGGAGTTACTCTGAAAATGTAGAAAAGGCTGCGTTTGCCTTTTTCTGTTTCTATAGAATCAAGTAGCCTACAGGGCGGCGATTACCAGGCTATGATCAAATCAGCAAATCAGGGCGTCTGGACATCAGTTGACGTGCTGTTACAATCGCCCACACCTAAACAGGCGGATACGGTATCGTTCCGTCATGGATGGCAAACTGCATAAGCCATAAAAAAACAGGGAGACATTTATGAAGCTTCGCCTGTCGGCGCTTGCTCTGGGAACTACGCTTCTGGTGGGGTGTGCGAGTTCCGGTACAGATCAGCAAGGGCGTTCTGACCCGTTAGAAGGGTTCAACCGCACCATGTACAACTTCAACTTCAACGTATTAGACCCGTATATTGTTCGACCGGTCGCTGTCGCCTGGCGTGATTATGTTCCGCAACCGGCGCGTAATGGTTTGAGCAACTTTACTGGCAACCTTGAAGAACCTGCGGTGATGGTTAACTACTTCTTGCAGGGCGACCCTTATCAGGGGATGGTCCACTTTACCCGCTTTTTCCTGAACACCATTTTGGGGATGGGCGGCTTTATTGATGTTGCAGGGATGGCGAACCCGAAACTGCAACGGACTGAACCTCACCGCTTCGGTAGTACGCTTGGTCATTATGGCGTGGGTTATGGGCCTTACGTTCAGTTACCGTTCTACGGTAGCTTCACGCTGCGTGATGACGGTGGTGATATGGCGGATGGTCTTTACCCGGTTCTTTCCTGGCTGACCTGGCCGATGTCTGTGGGTAAATGGACGCTTGAAGGGATCGAAACCCGCGCTCAGCTGCTGGATTCCGATGGTCTGCTGCGTCAGTCGTCCGATCCTTATATTATGGTGCGCGAAGCGTACTTCCAGCGTCATGATTTCATCGCTAATGGCGGCGAACTCAAACCGCAGGAAAATCCGAACGCACAAGCGATTCAGGATGATTTAAAAGATATTGATTCTGAATAAGAAACAAATAAAAAAGGTGAGTCGCAAAACTCACCTTTTTTGTTGTTATCCCTCAATTACCACAAGTAAAAGGAGATAAACCGACAATGACCCGGACGTAATGATGTAAAAATACTGATGTTCGTCACTG
>NZ_SJWV01000739.1:0-266 GCF_004352695.1 Escherichia sp. KCJ4928 | reverse complement strand
GAGGCCCGAAGGTCCCCCTCTTTGGTCTTGCGACGTTATGCGGTATTAGCTACCGTTTCCAGTAGTTATCCCCCTCCATCAGGCAGTTTCCCAGACATTACTCACCCGTCCGCCACTCGTCAGCGAAACAGCAAGCTGTTTCCTGTTACCGTTCGACTTGCATGTGTTAGGCCTGCCGCCAGCGTTCAATCTGAGCCATGATCAAACTCTTCAATTTAAAAGTTTGATGCTCAAAGAATTAAACTTCGTAATGAATTACGTGTTCA
>NZ_SJWV01000738.1:0-267 GCF_004352695.1 Escherichia sp. KCJ4928 | reverse complement strand
CAGCACCGAAGGAGAGAAAAATGATATCACCAGATGACTTCGGTACCTTCCCCTTCTCCCGTTTTACGGCAGAAGAGTTTCGCCATTTTTTTGCCTGGTGTGCCCGCCACCGCGTCAGTGATATTGAGCTGACCGGCGGTTCACCGGTATCCGTCAGTCGCTTTGGACGGCGGGTTCGCTCATCCGTAAATCCCCTTCCGTCTTCCATCATGATGGCACTGAGTGATGAGCTGTTTGGGCGGGAGGTTCTTCCCCGGGTTCTGTCAG
>NZ_SJWV01000737.1:0-271 GCF_004352695.1 Escherichia sp. KCJ4928 | reverse complement strand
ACGCAGAAGAAGACTCCAGAAAACCGGTTTATGCGAACTGGGGTAGTGGCTCAAACGGCTTTGCCGTCTGTGACGGCAAAGCAGGCTATGGTGCGGCAGGATTCAGAGCGTACAGAGGTAAACCGGGATATTCGGGAAGCATGATCTGGGTCAAAATACGTTGCTGTAAGTTAAAAGTTAATACGCCTTAAATGCATCAGCTTGCTTTGACGATGTAGTTAAAGGCAATGTTTTTGGGGCGCATTTCCGTTGTGCTTCCCTGGGCCCAGTA
>NZ_SJWV01000736.1:0-274 GCF_004352695.1 Escherichia sp. KCJ4928 | reverse complement strand
CCGGCCTTCCGGTTCTGATGACAGTTGATGCCGGCAATATGATTGACGTGGCAGAAAATGCCCGCCAAATCTGGACTGACAGCCCCTTTGTCTTCTGTGCCGACAACGACCATCAACGGAAAATTAATAAAGGTGTTTCAAGTGCAAAAAAAGCTGCCGCAAGCACGCATGGCGAAGTCATTATTCCGGCCTTTACGGAGGCGGAAAAAGCACAGGGACTGACCGATTTCAATGACCTGGACGCCAGCCGGGGACGAGACGCCTTTCAGCGAGC
>NZ_SJWV01000735.1:0-274 GCF_004352695.1 Escherichia sp. KCJ4928 | reverse complement strand
CCGGCCTTCCGGTTCTGATGACAGTTGATGCCGGCAATATGATTGACGTGGCAGAAAATGCCCGCCAAATCTGGACTGACAGCCCCTTTGTCTTCTGTGCCGACAACGACCATCAACGGAAAATTAACAAAGGTGTTTCAAGTGCCCAAAAAGCTGCCGCAAGCACGCATGGCGAAGTCATTATTCCGGCCTTTACGGAGGCGGAAAAAGCACAGGGACTGACCGATTTCAATGACCTGGACGCCAGCAGGGGACGAGACGCCTTTCAGCGAGC
>NZ_SJWV01000734.1:0-277 GCF_004352695.1 Escherichia sp. KCJ4928 | reverse complement strand
AGTAGTATGTGGTGCATATGGAGCATTCTGGCCAGTGCGGCGCTGAGTTCATTAATATGGTGTTCCCGGAAAACGGGACCGTCATGCATACGGCACAGGGGGATCACTTCCACATCGTCACAATGTGTCCGCAGCCACTCTTTTGTGACAGCTGCGTCATCGGTGTAAAACCATGTGCCGGGTGTACCGTTCGCCAGAAACCGGATTTTCCATGCCTCGGGGGGCGGAGGCGTCTGTCTGCCATCATTCATAGGGGTTATCTCATTCTATGGGCTGA
>NZ_SJWV01000733.1:0-280 GCF_004352695.1 Escherichia sp. KCJ4928 | reverse complement strand
AGGATGGTGACTTTCCTGCGCCCATCAAAATGGGCCGCAGCTCCCGATGGCTGAAAAGCGAAGTGGAAGCCTGGCTGCAGGCGCGTATTGCACAGTCCCGTCCGTAATTCTTAACCGTTCATCTGCAACAGACGCAGTCTCCGGCCTGCCGGCGGCGTTCTGCTGCCTGTTATCCCCCGTGAGGAATATGAAAATGAAACCACAGTATCAGACCCGTTACGAGCTGCTCCACGAAAGCTACCAGAAATGGCTGACCGGCTTCACCCGGCACGCCGTATCC
>NZ_SJWV01000732.1:0-280 GCF_004352695.1 Escherichia sp. KCJ4928 | reverse complement strand
AGGATGGTGACTTTCCTGCGCCCATCAAAATGGGCCGCAGCTCCCGATGGCTGAAAAGCGAAGTGGAAGCCTGGCTGCAGGCGCGTATTGCACAGTCCCGTCCGTAATTCTTAACCGTTCATCTGCAGCAGACGCAGTCTCCGGCCTGCCGGTGGCGTTCTGCTGCCTGTTATCCCCCGTGAGGAATATGAAAATGAAACCACAGTATCAGACCCGTTACGAGCTGCTCCACGAAAGCTACCAGAAATGGCTGACCGGCTTCACCCGGCACGCCGTATCC
>NZ_SJWV01000731.1:0-280 GCF_004352695.1 Escherichia sp. KCJ4928 | reverse complement strand
ACCTGAATGAAGTTTTCCCCCTGACTGCTGATATTCAGGTCATACCCACAAGGCCACTTCACGCCATACCGTTCTGTATACCAGTGATATGCAGAAGGAACACCGTTCAGAACACCACCGTTGAAGCCATTCACTTCAACATCCAGGCGGGTCGGCAGAACCGTCAGCAGGTCAAACGGCATGGTTTTTTCCGGCAGTACGTTGTCACACAGACGGTTCCACCACACCGATACATCCTCGTTACTCCAGAAGCCACACCAGTCACCTCTTTTTGCGGTGA
>NZ_SJWV01000730.1:0-280 GCF_004352695.1 Escherichia sp. KCJ4928 | reverse complement strand
GCCCGTGACGCAAAGCGCCGTCAGCGACGGGTACAGTATCCGCCCTTTGACCAGCTTCCAGAGCAGCTCTTCCTGCCGCCGGGCCAGTTCGTTCTCTGTGGCGCTGAACTGCGCGTTCACGGCACTGCTCAGCGTCTCCAGTTGTTCTTTCAGCGCTGCTGTGTGTGCGCTGATAGCGTCTCTGATTTTCTGCCCGTTTAAGTTCAGTTCCCTGTCTACAGACGCTTCGAGCTTCCTGAACTCGCTGTTCAGCATGTTCTCTGTAGAGACGGCACGCTCT
>NZ_SJWV01000072.1:0-19959 GCF_004352695.1 Escherichia sp. KCJ4928 | reverse complement strand
GTCGTAACCTTATGCCCGGTTAAAGGAGAGGGTTATGACGAATATCACCTTACAGAAACAACATCGTACACTGTGGCATTTTATTCCGGGGTTAGCCCTGAGTGCAGTTATCACCGGGGTCGCCCTGTGGGGTGGTTCCATTCCCGCGGTTGCGGGTGCCGGGTTTAGTGCCCTCACCCTCGCAATCTTGTTGGGGATGGTTTTAGGCAACACCATCTATCCGCACATCTGGAAAAGCTGTGACGGTGGTGTGCTGTTTGCCAAGCAATATTTATTACGTCTGGGTATCATTCTTTATGGCTTCCGTCTGACGTTCTCGCAAATTGCCGATGTCGGTATCAGTGGGATCATCATTGACGTGCTGACGCTGTCCAGTACCTTCCTGCTGGCTTGCTTCCTGGGGCAGAAAGTGTTTGGTCTGGATAAGCACACCAGCTGGTTGATCGGTGCCGGTAGCAGTATCTGTGGTGCTGCCGCGGTACTGGCGACTGAGCCGGTAGTGAAAGCGGAAGCCAGTAAAGTAACCGTGGCTGTTGCAACCGTTGTTATCTTCGGGACCGTCGCGATTTTCCTCTACCCGGCGATATATCCGCTGATGTCTCAATGGTTTAGTCCGGAAACTTTCGGTATCTACATTGGTTCTACTGTGCACGAAGTGGCGCAGGTGGTGGCGGCAGGTCATGCCATCAGCCCGGATGCGGAAAACGCAGCAGTTATTTCCAAAATGCTGCGCGTGATGATGCTGGCTCCGTTCCTCATCCTGCTGGCGGCGCGTGTTAAACAGCTGTCTGGGGCGAACAGCGGCGAGAAAAGCAAAATCACTATTCCGTGGTTTGCCATATTGTTCATCGTCGTTGCCATCTTTAACTCGTTCCACCTGTTACCGCAGAGCGTGGTGAACATGCTGGTAACGCTGGATACCTTCCTGCTGGCAATGGCGATGGCGGCGCTGGGTCTGACCACTCACGTCAGCGCGCTGAAAAAAGCCGGGGCGAAACCTCTGCTGATGGCACTGGTACTGTTTGCCTGGCTGATTGTTGGTGGTGGTGCGATTAACTATGTGATTCAAAGCGTCATCGCATAAACCACTACATCTTGCTCCTGTTAACCCGCTATCATTACCGTTTTCCTCCAGCGGGTTTAACAGGAGTCCTCGCATGAAATACATTGGAGCGCACGTTAGTGCTGCTGGCGGTCTGGCAAATGCCGCAATTCGCGCCGCCGAAATCGACGCAACCGCGTTTGCCTTGTTCACCAAAAACCAACGTCAGTGGCGTGCCGCACCGCTCACGACGCAAACCATCGATGAATTCAAAGCGGCCTGTGAAAAATATCACTACACATCGGCGCAAATTCTTCCCCACGACAGCTATCTGATTAACCTCGGACATCCGGTCACTGAAGCTCTGGAAAAATCGCGCGATGCCTTTATAGATGAAATGCAGCGTTGCGAACAACTGGGGCTTTCTTTGCTCAACTTCCACCCTGGCAGCCATCTGATGCAGATTTCAGAAGAGGATTGCCTTGCGCGTATTGCCGAATCCATCAACATTGCGCTGGATAAAACTCAAGGTGTAACAGCGGTGATTGAAAACACCGCCGGTCAGGGCAGTAACTTAGGGTTTAAATTCGAACATCTCGCGGCGATTATCGACGGCGTGGAAGATAAATCCCGTGTCGGCGTCTGCATTGATACCTGCCATGCTTTCGCTGCCGGGTATGATTTGCGTACTCCAGCCGAATGCGAGAAAACGTTCGCGGATTTTGCCCGTATTGTTGGCTTTAAGTATCTGCGCGGGATGCACCTTAACGATGCGAAAAGCACCTTTGGCAGCCGCGTTGACCGCCATCATAGCCTCGGTGAAGGCAATATCGGTCATGATGCGTTCCGCTGGATCATGCAGGACGACCGTTTCGACGGCATTCCGCTGATCCTTGAAACCATCAACCCGGATATCTGGGCAGAAGAGATCGCCTGGCTGAAAGCGCAACAAACTGAAAAAGCGGTGGCCTGATCGATGAACGACAGGGAAAAGCAGATTCTTAAAATTTTACGGCGTAACCCGCTGATTCAACAGAATGAAATCGCCGATATTCTGCAAATCAGCCGCTCACGTGTTGCCGCTCATATTATGGATTTGATGCGCAAGGGTTTGATTAAAGGCAAAGGATATATCCTTACCGAGCAGGATTACTGTGTGGTTGTGGGTGCAATCAATATGGATATTCGCGGAATGGCGGATATCCGTTACCCGCAAGCAGCCTCTCATCCAGGTTCTGTTCACTGTTCCGCAGGCGGCGTCGGACGTAATATCGCGCATAACCTGGCTCTGCTTGGTCGGGATGTGCATTTAATATCAGCTATTGGCAACGATTTTTACGGCGAGACATTACTGGAAGAAACGCGCCGCGCGGGCGTGAACGTTTCAAACTGCATTCGTCTGCATGGACACAGCACTGCAACTTATCTCGCTATCGCTAATAAGCAGGAAGAAACTATCCTGGCAATCAATGACACACATATTCTGCAACAGCTAACGCCTCAACTGCTCAATACTTCACGGGACTTGATTCGCCATGCTGGTGTGGTGCTGGCTGATTGTAATCTCACACCTGAAGCCCTGGAGTGGGTCTTTACCATTGCTGATGAAATTCCGATGTTTGTCGATACCGTTTCCGAATTTAAAGCGAACAAAGTAAAAAACTGGTACAGCCGGATCCACACTCTGAAACCAACACAAAATGAACTGGAAATTTTGTGGGGGCAACCGATTAAAGACGACAACGATCGCATCAGAGCTGTAAATTCGCTGCATCAACAAGGTGTTAAACGCATTTTTGTTTATCTGAAAGATGAATCTGTATTTTGCAGCGATAAGGATGGAGAACAATTTTTGCTGACCGCGCCAGCGCATACGACAGTAGACAGTTTTGGTGCTGACGATGGTTTTATGGCGGGCCTGGTATATAGCTTTCTTGAAGGATACAGTTTCCGCGACAGCGCCCGTTTTGCGGTAGCCTGCGCGGCAATTTCGCGCGCCAGCGGCAGCTTAAACAACCCTACCCTGTCTGCCGATAACGCGCTTTCATTAGTGCCAATGGTGTAACAATGTTGCCGGATTCGACGCTTGACCGCATCTTATCCGGCTCATAAATTGCGCACTACGCTAAACCAATAAAGAATCCTGCAATAGTAGCACTCATCAGGTTAGAAAGTGTCGCCGCCGCCAGCGCGCGTAAACCAAGTTGGGCGATTTCCGGCGCACGGTGTGGCGCAACCGCAGAAAACGCCCCCACCACCACCCCGATAGAACCAAAGTTAGCGAAACCGCACAACGCGAAAGAAATAATCGCCACGGTTTTAGCATCCAGAGTGCCACCCGTTTGCAGATATGGCGAGAAATTGAGATAAGCGACAAATTCATTGATCGCCAGCTTCTGCCCAATCAAACTCCCGGCAAGATTTGCATCACTCCAGTCAACCCCCATCACCCACGCCAATGGGGCCAACAGGTAACCTAAAATGGACTCCAGCGAGGCATGTGCAAAACCAAACCAGCCGCCAACGCCGCCGATAATACCATTAATTAACGCAATGATGGCGACAAATGCCATAACAACTGTCGCTACACCGGCGGCGATTTTCAGCCCGGTCATTGCCCCTGTCGCAGCGGCTTCAATAATGCTTTTTGGCGGTGTTTCGGTGAAAGAGAGGTTATTAAAGGAAACCTGCGAAGATTCCGTAGCCGGGCTTAACAGGCGGGCAAACAAGATCCCGCCTGGGATCGCCATTAACGATGCCGCCAGCAAATATTCCACAGGTACGCCCAGGGCGGCGTAACCAATCATTGTCGAACCAGCAATCGAGGCCATGCCACTACAAATCGCTGTAAATAATTCATTGCGATTCAGACGATCGATAAAGGGTTTGACGATCGCCGGAATTTCGTTTTGCCCGAGGAAAATGGTGGTGACCGCGACGAATGACTCAATCTTGCTGATATTTAATGCTTTCTGGAATATACCGCCGAGAATGCGAATTAAAATCCCCATCACACCGATGTAGTAGAGAATACTCACCAGTGCAGTGACGAAGATAATTGCCGGTAATACCCTGAAACCAAAGATAAATCCTGCGCCATCAAACAGCGTGTCCATTTTCGGCCCGACCAGCGAACCGAAGATAAATGCGCTACCCGCGTCGCTGTACGCCATCACTTTATGCACGCCAAAAGCGACTTTTTCAGCGACCCAACGCCCTGGCGGTAACCAAAGCATAATCCCGCCAATCACAACCTGTAACACTAACGCCGCGCCAACGGTACGCAGGCTGATCTTCTTCTTGTTTACTGACAGCAAAAATGCAATTGCCAGCAATACCACCATTCCCAGAACACTTCTCATGACATCCATAGTGATTATCTCTTCATGTCATATTGGGCGACGGCTTTCTGCCCATCAGAAATAGCCGGGCCTGCATCTTGCGCTATCGGCCCGGCTTGTTATCAACGCTTAATGGGTTTTGATGTAGCCGCGCACGCACTCTTCGACTAAGCCCCAGAACCAGTCGGTATCAATAGTGATGCCGACTTTGGTATTGGCGGGCTTGCCAAGAACGCCCAGCTCGTCGCAGACGGTGCGCCCATAGCAAGGGCCACTGTTGACGTCCACTTCGACGTACATCTCCTGGGTTTTAATGCCATCAGGGTTAATCAGATAACCGATGCAGGTGGCGTCGTGCACCGGGCCGCCAGCCAGGCCGTAGTTTTCGAACTGCGTTTTGAGAGTGAAGTTCATGATGTCGCTGAACAGCTCTCCGGCAGGGCCGCCTGCCCTTTCCATCCGAGCAATCACGTCCGGGGTGCAAACGGTCTGGTTGGTGAGATCGAGGCCCATCATCACTAATGGAACGCCAGAGGTGAACACCACGCGGGCTGCTTCCGGGTCAGCAAAGATGTTGAACTCGGCAGATGGCGTGAAGTTGCCTGTACCGTAAGCGCCGCCCATTAGCACAATTTCACGGATTTTGGGCAGGATCGCGGGTTGCATACGCATTGCCACCGCGATATTTGAAAGCGGACCAACCGGCACCAGAGTGATATCGCCATCGCTTGCCATCAGGGTATCAATGATGTATTTCACCGCGTGGGTACTTTCTGCCTGGCGGGTCAGCGGCTCGAATACCGGGCCATCCAGTCCGGTTTCACCGTGAATATTATCGGCAACGATTTGTTGACGCATAATGGGTTGCGGCATCCCCGCATAAACCGGAACATTAATCTCCAGTTTCTGGCAAACATTCAGGCCATTAATTAATGTTTTATCAAGCGTCTGATTACCCGCTACAATAGTGATGCCTAATAAATCTATTGCCGGATGTTTCGCTGCCATCATCATTGCAATAGCATCATCATGACCCGGATCACAATCCAGAATAATTTTTCTCTTTTCCATTGTTTATTTCCTCTGTTTCCAGTTGCGTTATTTTTTCTACAGCAAAGAAAATTCGACCGGGCCGATGATTGAATCTTACCAACCGCGTACGTATGCTAAATATGAGAAATCTCATAGCGGATAAACATCGTGAAAGAAATCCACAATAATGATCTTAAGCAGCAATTGATGAGTGAATCCGCGTTTAAGGATTGCTTTTTAACGGATGTTTCAGCCGATACGCGGCTGTTTCATTTTTTAGCGCGTGACTACATTGTGCAGGAAGGGCAACAGCCGTCCTGGCTGTTTTACCTGACGCGAGGCCGCGCCAGGCTTTACGCCACGCTAGCTAATGGTCGCGTGTCGCTGATCGATTTCTTTGCCGCCCCCTGTTTTATTGGCGAGATTGAGTTAATCGACAAAGACCATGAACCGCGTGCGGTGCAGGCTATTGAAGAGTGTTGGTGCCTTGCGCTCCCTATGAAACATTACCGCCCGCGGTTATTAAACGACACGCTATTTTTACGAAAACTCTGCGTCACCTTAAGTCATAAAAATTATCGTAATATTGTTTCTTTAACTCAGAATCAATCATTTCCGTTAGTGAATCGCCTGGCAGCATTTATATTACTCTCGCAGGAAGGTGATCTTTATCACGAAAAGCATACGCAAGCGGCAGAGTATTTAGGCGTTTCTTATCGACATCTTTTATATGTTCTCGCGCAATTCATTCACGACGGTTTATTAACTAAAAGCAAGAAAGGGTATCTCATTAAAAACAGAAAGCAGTTGTCAGGACTGGCGCTGGAGATGGACCCGGAGAATAAATTCTCCGGGATGATGCAGTAAAAATTATTTGCAATAGCGCGATTGCCGGATGCAACGCTTAATACGTTTTATCCGGTCTACAAATCGAGCATTACGCCAGACCAATAAAGAACCCGGCAATAGTCGCACTCATCAGGTTGGAAAGCGTTGCTGCTGCCAGCGCCCGTAAACCAAGCTGGGCGATTTCTGGAGCACGTTTTGGCGAAATAGCCGAAAATGCGCCAACGACAACACCGATAGAACCAAAGTTTGCAAACCCACAGAGGGCGAACGAGATAATGGCAATGGTCTTGACATCCAGCGTGCCGCTCGTTTGCAGATAGGGCGAGAAATTGAGATAAGCAACAAACTCATTAATCGCCAGTTTCTGCCCAATCAAACTTCCGGCAAGATTTGCATCACTCCAGTCCACCCCCATAATCCATGCCAACGGGGCCAGCACATAGCCGAAAATGCTTTCCAGAGAGACATTGGCAAAACCAAACCAGCCGCCAACTCCACCAATAATGCCGTTGATCAGCGCAATAATTGCCACAAATGCCATTACCACCGTCGCCACACCGGCGGCGATTTTCAGCCCGGTCATTGCACCGTTCGCCGCAGCTTCAATAATGCTTTTTGGCGGTGTTTCGCTAAACGACAGATTTTCAAACGTAACTTGCGAAGGTTCCGTCGCCGGACTAAGAATACGTGCAAACAGGATACCGCCAGGAATAGCCATCAGCGAAGCGGCTAACAAATAGTCAATCGGCACGCCCATTCCGGCATAGCCAATCATCATCGAACCCGCAATAGACGCCATGCCGCTACAAATAGCCGTAAATAGCTCGTTGCGATTCATGCGATCAATAAAAGGTTTAACGATCGCCGGGATCTCATTTTCCCGAGGAAAATAGTGGTGACTGCGACAAAAGATTCGATTTTGCTGATGTTGAGGGCTTTCTGAAAAATACTGCCAAGAATACGAATCAGCAGCCCCATTACGCCAATGTAGTACAGCAAGCTGATAAGCGCGGTAACGAAAATAATCGCCGGGAGTACGCGAAAGGCGAAGATAAAGCCCGCACCGTCAAACAGAACATCCATTTTGGGACCGACCAGCGAACCAAAAATAAAGGCACTTCCTGCGTCACTGTAGGACATCACTTTATGGACGCCTAATGCCGCCTGCTCTACTGCCCATTTTCCCGGGGGAAAATAGAGCATGATGCCACCAATGGCAATTTGCAGCAGCAGCGCAGCGCCAACCGTGCGCAAGCTGATGCTCTTTTTATTTACCGACAACACAAAGGCAATTGCCAGCAATACCACCATCCCCACAACACTTCTCATTATATCCATAATGATTTTCCCTTCATGCCAGTAAACCCGGCGTCAGCGCCAGGTTTTGGTATGTTTGATGAGTACGGGCGACGGCTTTCTGCCCGCCAGAAATTAACCCACGAGACGCTGATATTCTTTGGCAATTTCGCTCGCCAGAATGGCGTTATTAAAGACCAGTTGAATATTGGATTTCAGGCTATCACCGCCTGTTAGCTCAGCAACGCGCGCCAGCAGGAACGGTGTACTTTCTTTACCAATAACGCCCTGCTCTTCGGCTTCGGCGACGGCTTGATCTATGGCTGCATTGATAGATTCCTCCGGCATCGCAAACTGTTCCGGGATCGGGTTCGCTACCACGAGGCCACCGTTCAGCCCGCTTTGCCATTTCACCGCCATTGCACGGGCAATTTCACTGGCGCTGTCGAGACGAATGCTGACGTCAAACGAGCTGGTACGGCAGAAAAACGCAGGCAGCGCTTTAGTCTGATAGCCAATTAACGGCACACCGAAGGTTTCTAAATACTCAGTGGTTAATCCTAAATCGAGAATAGATTTCGCCCCGGCACAAACAACGGTGACATTAGTATTTGCCAGTTCTTGCAAATCGGCAGAAATATCGAAGGTATGTTCCGCCCCGCGATGCACACCACCAATTCCCCCGGTGGCAAATACTTTAATTCCGGCAAGCGCCGCAATAATCATCGTTGAAGCCACAGTGGTTGCGCCATTTTTTCCGGCGGCAACAACAAAAGGTAAATCGCGACGACTAACTTTGGTCACGTTATGCCCTTCACGACCCAGTAATTCAATTTCTTCTTTGCTTAAACCCACTTTCATCACGCCGCCAATAATGGCGATAGTGGCAGGTACTGCGCCCTGTTTACGAATAGTTTCTTCTACTTCAATTGCGGTCTGGGCATTTTGTGGGAACGGCATCCCGTGAGAAATAATGGTCGATTCCAGCGCCACAACCGGTTTTTTGTTTTTTAAAGCGTCCTGCACTTCCGGGGAAATTTGTAATAATTCAGGGGAAATTTTTAATTCAGACATTCTGCGTTCTCCACTAACGATATAACGTTGGCAATCGATAAATCGGGGTTATTGGTGTATTCACAGGAGAGCGCCATTGACGAACATCCCTGTGCGAAACGAACAGATTCGGCAAACGGCATTCCGTCTACCCAACACGAAGCAAGTCCCGCCATCATGGCATCGCCCGCTCCGGTAACATTAATAACATTGGTTTTGATCGGCGCAGACCAGCCATTTTCACCGCTGATATCGCTGTAATAAACGCCATCGCCGCCCATGCTCAATACCAGTCGGTTCAGGCCATGTTGATGGAACCAGGCAGCAACTTTTGCCACATCGTCACGCCCTGACAGCGCAATCCCACTCAGGGTTTCCGCTTCAAGGCGGTTTGGCTTGAGAGTGTGGATCTGATTTAGACGGTCGCGCACTTTGACACATTTCCACGCTGAAACCGGATCGACAAATACGGGTACGTTGGCGGCATTATCCAGAATCCATGCCAGTGCCTCTTCACTGATATTACAGTCTGCGACAATGACCTTTGCCCTCTGAATAAATTCACGGTGCTGTGCGAGATATTCAGCTGTAATAGCGTTGCTAATATTCATGTCATTTATAGCAACCAGCATTTCACCGGTATTATCGAGTAATGATAAATAACTAGACGTATTTTCTCCCGGCACAATCAGGCATTTATCGACATAAATGCCAGATTGATTGGTTTGCGTTAGCAGCGATTGACCATAAAAATCACTGCCTACTGCGCTCAGTAGCCAGGCTTTGTTACCCAGCAACGCCAGGTTTTGTGCAATATTGCGCCCTACTCCACCAGGCGTAAATTTTATTTTACCTGGATTTGAATCCGCATAATTTAATGATTCATGTGAATATCCGGCGACATCAATATTCGCCGAACCTATAATTACGACATAATCCTTTTCGCGCATAGCACGTCCTCTGGTAAAAAATTACCAACCCTGTCAATCCACAAGAATATAGATACTGCAAAGACGGTTTAAACATGTGTTCATATTTAAACATGTGCTCATAGTATGCATGTTTTACGTAAAGTAAATTACCGCCAGAGAGGCAAAATGGGCAGATTTGAGCAGGCTCACAAAATGCGATTAAATGCCTGAATTACAAAAGCGAGGAATTTGTGACGGGATGCACAGAACAGGAACACTAAAAAAGGGCAGAAAATAATCTGCCCTTGAGGAAATAACCTTAGTGTTTGATGAACGTTTCAGGTTTCTACTGAAAGATAAAACCATTTAAATTCATAAAATTACATTTACAAACCGGTCATTCCCTTTGCGCTCATCCAATGATACAGGGCAGGAAATTTCTGCCCTGTAACACACCTTTTATTACGCTGCTTTCGCTACTGCGTCCACTTCCGGACGTTTCAGGAAGGCATAGGCCAAACCCGCCACCAGCGTACCGGCAATAATTGCTACCAGGTAACCCAATACCGGCGTAATAGCGCCAGGGATCAGCAGAACAAACAGACCACCGTGCGGTGCCATCAGTTTCGCACCAATCGCCATTGAGATTGCGCCAGTCAGCGCCCCACCCACGATACAGCACGGCAGCACACGCATCGGATCACGAGCAGCAAACGGAATTGCACCTTCCGAAATAAAGCACAGTCCCAGTACCAGAGCGGCTTTGCCACCTTCCTGCTGCGCTTTGTCGAATTTGCGACGCGCCACCATTGTTGCCAGGCCCATTGCCAGCGGTGGCACCATACCTGCCGCCATAATCGCCGCCATCGGGCCATAGGTTTGAGTACTCAGCAGACCCACACCGAATGCGTACGCTGCTTTATTTACCGGACCGCCCATGTCAGTACACATCATGCCACCGAGGATCGCCCCCAGCAGAACCGCATTCGCAGTCCCCATGGTCTGCAGCCAGTGAGTCAACCCTTCGAGAATGCCAGCAACCGGTTTACCGATCAGGTAGATCATCGCCAGACCGACCACCAGACTGGAAATTAGCGGAATGATCAGGATCGGTTTCAGAGCCTCCATACTCTGTGGCAGTTTCAATTGCGTACTGATTAACTTCGCAATGTAACCAGCCAGGAAGCCCGCAATAATACCACCAATGAAGCCAGAACCGGTGCTGACCGCCAGCATACCGCCAATCAGACCCGGCGTGAGGCCCGGACGATCGGCAATGGAAAAGGCAATATAACCTGCCAGTACCGGCACCATCAGCGCAAAGGCTGAACCACCACCAATCTGCATCAGCGCCGCTGCCAACGTACCCGGCTCTTTAAACGCTTCGATACCAAAAGCAAAAGAAAGCGCGATACACAGACCACCAGCAACGACCATCGGCAGCATGTAAGAGACGCCCGTTAGCAAGTGACGATAAGCGCCTGCACTCTCTTTCTTACCTTCAGTGGTCGCCGTTTGAGTTTTGCCCGCCGGTTCATACGGCGTTGCTTCAGCAACCGCTTTATCCAGTTCCTGCGCGGTTTTCTTCAGCGCCAGACCGGTAGAGGTACGATACATCGGTTTACCAGCAAATTTCGCCAGATCCACTTCGATATCTGCCGCCACAATCACCAGATCCGCTGCGGCTACTTCCTCGGGAGTGATTGCATTACCCGCGCCAACAGAACCACGGGTTTCAACTTTCACCCACCAGCCACGTTTTTTCGCTTCGGTTTCAATGGCTTCAGCCGCCATAAAGGTGTGTGCTACGCCAGTCGGGCAAGCAGTCACCGCAACTACGCGTTTCGGACCGCTGGCGGCAACCGGTGCTGTCGCAGTGACCGGCGCAGTGTAAGGTTTCGCATGGCCTTTGGCTTCACTCAGGAACAGCTCAGGGTGCGCAACTGCCCGGGAAATATCACCCAGCCAGACATTTTTACCGTTCAGCGCGCTGTCATTCGGGATGGAATCACCGAGAACAATCGCCATTTCTGCGTCGTTCGGATTGTCGATGATTTCCAGTTTTGCTTTTCGCGCCGCCGCGCCCAGCAGGGTCTTCGCCATATAGGCGCGTGCCTGACCGAGATTAGCGTCAATAATCAGCAGCGTTTTCATTATGCCTCTCCTGCTGTCAGTTAAAAGGTTGTAAGTCGACGCGCGCCATCATTGCGGCCAACTGCGGACGATCGGTAATACCCACATTGCTTTGACTTACCGCCAGGGCTGCAACAGCTGTCGCCAGACGCAGTGTGTGTTCACTGGATTCACGCATCAGCAAGCCATAAATCAGGCCACCAACCATAGAATCCCCTGCGCCAACGGTGCTTACGACATCGACTGACGGTGGTTTGGCGATCCATTCGCCGGAGGCATTAACCCAAAGCGCGCCTTCGGCACCCAGTGAAATAACAACATGCGCAATACCTTGTTCACGTAGCGCATGTGCAGCTTCAATCACATCTTTCATTTCAGGCAGTTTACGGCCTGCCCAGATTTCCAACTCGCGGCGGTTAGGTTTCACCAGCCACGGTGCCGCTTTCAAACCTGCTACTAACGCTTCACGGCTACTATCAAAGATAATGCAAGGACACTGACTACGCAGGCGAGTCATCCAGTCGGTGAACGCTTCCGGGCTGACGCCTGACGGTAAGCTTCCGCTGACACAGACCATATCGAACTGACCGAGCCAGCTCAGAGAATCAGTCACAAAGCGTTCCCAGTCGGCGGGGGTGACTTCAAAACCCGAGAAGTTGAAGTCGGTCACTTCGCCGTCTTTTTCCGTCAGCTTAACGTTAATTCGGGTGCGCCCCTGTACAACCTGGAAACGGTTGGCAATGCCCAGCTCGCTGAACAGTTGCTGAAAACCATCCTGATTGTCTTTACCCAGGAAGCCGCCAACGGTGACATCAATTCCCAGGTCTTTTAATACTTTGGCCACGTTGATGCCTTTACCCGCCGCATGCAGACCGGTGGTTTTCACCAGGTTCACTTCGCCGCGTTCAATTTCCGGGCAGAAACCAACAAGGTCATAAGCCGGATTAAGGGTGATAGTAGCAACACGTCTGCTCATTATGCGCCCTCCCCAAGACCAGCAGCGATAGCGTCGCCGATTGCTTTCAGCGCCTGTTCAGCATCTGCACCCTGGGCGGTAAAGCGTAGGCGATGACCTTTCTTAACGCCAAGTGCCACAACTTTCATCAGACTACGTCCGTTTGCCGGTTTGCCGGTACCATCAAGGTTTGTCACGGTAATATCACTGTTAAATTGTTTAATGGTATTGACCAGCATGGTACCTGGACGAGCATGCAGGCCGTGTTCATTGCGCACCACAAACTCCGCGCTTAACACGTCGTCGGTCGGCGCATCATCGCTGGTCAGCAGCGCCAGCAACGTTGCCGCATCCGCTTTCAGCAAGCGGTCAGCTTTATTGTCGAGCAATAAATCAGCGAGACGCTTAAGAACCGCGATGGGCTGATCGTCATTCATCGCCACACTCACCAGCATGGCTGCCGTTTCGCCGTCCACATCAAAAGCATTTGCCGCACGGCTTACCGCAATCGCGCTACGCAGATTGCCTTCGGCGCTATCGCTCAGCCAGATACCCTGTCCGAGATTCAGCGGTTGTTCATTGATGGCTTTGGTGACGAAAGTGGCGTCAACTGCCCCCGCCTCTTTCAGACGCGCAGCGTTCAGCGCCTGAAGAGTCAGCAGATCGCTGGCGACGATATCCAGCGTCAGCATTTCGTTGTCGAGCTTCAGCTGCTCACTCTGCTTTTCGCCCATCAGTAATGCGCGAAGTTCTTCTGCTGTTGTTGCTGACTTCAGTTGTTCAGCAACGGAATCATCGCTCAGTACGTGGGTCAGCTGGCGTAGCAGGCCCAGATGTTCATCCGAGCTGGCAGCAATACCGATTGCCACGTACGCTACCTGACCGTCACCCCAGGTGACGCCTTCCGGGAACTGAAATACCTGAACGCCGGTTTTCAGCACCTGATCGCGGGTGTCGGTAGTGCCGTGTGGAATAGCAATACCATTGCCGAGGAACGTTGAGGTTTGCTGTTCGCGCGCCAGCATGCCATTGACGTAGCCTTCTGCTACATTACCGGCCTGCACCAGCGCCGCAGCGACCTGGCGAATCGCCTCTTCTTTGTCTCCGGCCTTTTCGCCCGGATGGATGTCCTGTACGGATAACTGGAACATAGTTCTCCTCTCTTGCTGAATTGAAACGATTCAGCCTCTATGAGAAAAAAAGCGCCAACCTGGCTTAGGGTTAAAGACAAGATCGCGCTGAAACGTTTCAAGAAAGCATAATACTTCTGTTTCAGCACGCAAGGAAAGCCGTAAAGTTATGAGCAAAAGTTTGATGTGCTGCACAATTTTTTGCCATTTTTCCTAATTGCTGATGGGAAAATCCGTTATCAGCAATTTCATTTCAGCAGCGTCAGCAGCCAATCAGCAACAGTGAAATGGCATTTTGATTATTCGTGGCGCTTTTGATTTCGCTGTCTGTTTATTTTCTGACAAGCAGCGTAAACTCCGCGTCTTCCTCTTCCAGTGATCGACCAGCATGCATAACTCCCCCGCAGTCTCCAGCGCGAAATCGTTTGACCTGACCTCGACGGCGTTTTTAATCGTTGCCTTTCTCACCGGTATTGCGGGCGCTCTGCAAACCCCGACACTCAGTATTTTTCTTACCGATGAAGTACATGCCCGTCCGGCGATGGTGGGATTCTTCTTTACCGGCAGCGCTGTCATTGGGATTCTGGTAAGTCAGTTTCTCGCCGGGCGCTCTGATAAGCGCGGCGATCGCAAATCGCTGATTGTCTTTTGCTGCCTGTTAGGCGTGCTGGCCTGCACCCTTTTTGCCTGGAATCGCAACTACTTTGTTTTGCTATTCGTTGGCGTCTTTCTTAGCAGCTTTGGCTCGACCGCTAACCCGCAAATGTTTGCCCTTGCCCGTGAACATGCCGACAAAACCGGACGTGAGGCGGTGATGTTCAGCTCTTTTTTACGCGCTCAGGTTTCACTGGCATGGGTCATTGGCCCACCGCTGGCTTATGCGTTAGCGATGGGTTTCAGCTTTACGGTAATGTATCTGAGCGCAGCGGTAGCGTTTATTGTTTGCGGCGTGATGGTGTGGCTGTTTTTACCGTCGATGCAAAAAGAGCTTCCGCTGGCGACCGGCACGGTTGAAGCGCCGCGCCGTAACCGTCGCGATACGCTACTGCTGTTTGTCATTTGTACATTGATGTGGGGCTCGAACAGCCTGTACATCATCAACATGCCGCTATTAATTATCAACGAACTGCATCTTCCCGAGAAACTGGCCGGTGTGATGATGGGGACCGCCGCCGGGCTGGAAATCCCGACGATGTTGATTGCCGGATATTTCGCCAAACGTCTGGGTAAGCGTTTCTTAATGCGCGTTGCTGCCGTGGGTGGCGTCTGTTTTTACGCAGGAATGCTGATGGCGCATTCACCTGTCATTCTGTTGGGCTTGCAGCTGCTAAATGCTATTTTTATTGGCATTCTGGGCGGCATCGGGATGCTCTATTTTCAGGATCTGATGCCCGGTCAGGCGGGTTCAGCCACCACGCTCTATACCAACACGTCGCGCGTGGGCTGGATCATCGCAGGATCAGTGGCGGGCATCGTCGCCGAGATCTGGAATTATCACGCTGTGTTCTGGTTTGCGATGGTGATGATTATCGCCACTCTGTTTTGCTTACTGCGGATTAAAGATGTTTAAGGCGCGGTCAGCATTTCCAGATCGATAAGCCAGGTCATGGCCTGCTGACGCGAGTTACCGCACATTTCAGCGCTGGCTTGTAAGCCTGCACAGACTTTCGGTCGCAGTGGCGAGGTGAAAATTTTACAGCGTTGCTGTTCATCAAGCTGAATGCAGGGCGTATTGGCGGGCTTGCCATCTGGCATACCGGGAATAGGGCTGGAAATTGAAGGGGCAGTGCAACACGCCCCGCAACCCGGACGGCATTTCATACGTTGTTCTCTTAAGGTTAACCACCGGATTGATGAGCGCGCACAGTACCACCTTTTTTGCACCAGCAAAAGTGCGAATACCACTTGCCCGAAAGGCCCGTCGCGAGTACTTTGTCGCGATATTTTTGACATTTTCGACTACAGGAATTTTTCGATGCCAAGAGCGAACGAAATTAAAAAAGGTATGGTACTGAATTACAACGGCAAACTGCTGCTGGTTAAGGATATTGATATTCAGTCGCCCACTGCCCGCGGTGCCGCTACGCTGTACAAAATGCGTTTTTCTGATGTCCGTACCGGGCTGAAAGTAGAAGAGCGTTTCAAAGGTGATGATATCGTTGACACCGTGACGCTGACCCGCCGTTACGTTGACTTCTCCTATGTCGATGGCAACGAATATGTCTTTATGGATAAAGAAGACTATACCCCGTATACCTTCACCAAAGATCAGATTGAAGAAGAGTTGCTGTTTATGCCAGAGGGCGGCATGCCGGACATGCAGGTGCTGACCTGGGACGGTCAACTGCTGGCGCTTGAGCTGCCGCAGACCGTTGATCTGGAAATCGTTGAAACCGCACCAGGCATCAAAGGGGCATCTGCCAGCGCCCGTAACAAACCGGCGACATTGAGCACTGGTCTGGTGATTCAGGTACCAGAATACTTAAGCCCGGGCGAAAAAATTCGTATCCATATCGAAGAACGCCGTTATATGGGGCGTGCTGACTAACTTCAGCCGCATGCAGAAAAGGGATAGCTCAGGCTGTCCCTTTTTTAATTTATTATACCAATCTTCTATTTTGCGCTTCCTGAACACCTTACGCCCTCAATTTTCACTCGTTGATTGATCGCCCTCACACTTCATCGCATTAACAATCCAGACCAATTTCAATTGCTGTCATATAACTTTACACTGTCATTGTTAATTTATCGTTACTAAGACGTGACTCCTATGAAGACAATTTCCTCCGTTACGCTCCCGCATCATGTACACGCTCCACGCTACGATCGCCAGCAGTTGCAATCACGTATCGTTCATTTTGGCTTTGGCGCCTTTCACCGCGCTCATCAGGCGTTACTGACCGATCGTGTGCTGAATGCCCAGGGCGGCGACTGGGGGATCTGTGAAATCAGCTTGTTCAGCGGTGATCAACTGATGAGCCAGCTCCGCGCACAGAACCATTTATATACCGTGCTGGAAAAAGGTGCGGACGGCAATCAGGTGATAATTGTCGGTGCCGTTCACGAATGCCTTAATGCAAAACTGGATTCCTTAGCGGCAATTATTGAGAAATTTTGCGAGCCACAGGTGGCAATTGTTTCCCTGACGATTACCGAAAAAGGCTATTGTATTGACCCGGCCACCGGTGCACTCGACACCAGTAATCCGCGGATTATTCACGATCTACAAACCCCTGAAGAACCTCACTCCGCACCGGGTATTCTCGTCGAAGCACTGAAACGCCGCCGTGAGCGCGGCCTTACACCGTTTACCGTGCTCTCCTGCGACAATATTCCCGACAATGGCCATGTGGTGAAAAACGCGGTGCTGGGAATGGCAGAAAAACGTTCGCCAGAACTCGCCGGGTGGATAAAAGAACACGTCAGTTTTCCGGGAACCATGGTCGACCGCATTGTTCCGGCTGCAACCGACGAATCACTGGTGGAAATCAGCCAGCATCTGGGGGTGAATGATCCCTGCGCGATTAGCTGCGAACCGTTTATCCAGTGGGTGGTGGAAGATAACTTCGTCGCTGGGCGTCCTGCCTGGGAAGTCGCAGGTGTACAAATGGTGAATGATGTCCTGCCATGGGAAGAGATGAAACTGCGGATGCTTAATGGCAGCCACTCTTTTCTCGCTTATCTGGGTTACCTCTCAGGATTCGCCCATATCAGTGATTGCATGCAGGATCGCGCATTTCGCCATGCCGCCAGAACATTAATGCTGGATGAGCAAGCGCCGACACTGCAAATTAAAGATGTCGATTTAACACAATATGCGGACAAGTTAATTGCACGTTTTGCTAATCCGGCGCTGAAACATAAGACCTGGCAAATCGCAATGGATGGTAGCCAGAAATTACCGCAACGTATGCTGGCAGGTATTCGCATACATCTGGGGCGCGAAACGGACTGGTCGTTGCTGGCATTAGGCGTTGCTGGCTGGATGCGTTACGTCAGCGGCGTTGATGATGCCGGAAATGCCATTGATGTTCGCGATCCGCTTAGCGATAAAATTCGCGAACTTGTTGCGGGCAGCAGCAGTGAACAACGCGTAACCGCCCTGCTTTCCCTGCGTGAAGTTTTCGGTGATGATCTGCCAGATAACCCGCATTTTGTGCAGGCCATCGAACAAGCCTGGCAACAAATCGTACAATTCGGCGCACATCAGGCGCTATTAAACACCCTCAAAATTTAACGATTTCTGCGGTTAAAGCGGATGAAGCTCACCTTCGTCCGCTCTCCCCTTCTCTTTTCTGCCTTTTTTAGCCAGGATTAACGCTCAGTTAACTTACCAGAGTATTGCGGAGCCGTTGTGACCAGGACCAACCTCATCACCGGTTTTCTCGGCAGCGGGAAAACCACGTCGATTCTTCATCTGTTAGCCCATAAAGATCCCAACGAAAAATGGGCGGTACTGGTTAATGAATTTGGGGAAGTCGGAATTGATGGTGCTTTGCTCGCCGATAGCGGCGCATTGCTGAAAGAGATCCCCGGCGGCTGCATGTGCTGCGTTAATGGTTTACCCATGCAGGTAGGGTTGAATACCTTACTGCGTCAGGGAAAACCAGACCGCTTGTTGATAGAGCCGACCGGGCTGGGCCATCCGAAACAGATCCTCGATCTGTTAACCGCACCAGTCTATGAACCGTGGATAGATCTGCGCGCCACCTTGTGCATTCTCGATCCACGCCTGCTGCTGGACGAAAAAAGCGCTAGCAATGAAAACTTCCGTGACCAGCTGGCTGCCGCAGACATCATTGTCGCCAATAAATCCGACCGTGCGACGCCCGAAAGTGAGCAAGCGCTACAGCGTTGGTGGCAGCAAAATGGTGGCGATCGACAATTAATTCACAGTGAGCATGGGAAAGTTGACGGTCATCTTCTGGATTTGCCGCGTCGCAATTTAGCCGAGTTGCCCGCCAGCGCCGCGCATTCTCATCAGCATGTCGTGAAAAAAGGGTTAGCAGCGTTAAGCCTGCCAGAGCATCAACGCTGGCGTCGCAGTCTGAACAGCGGGCAAGGATATCAGGCCTGCGGCTGGATATTCGACGCTGATACGGTATTCGACACCATTGGCATTCTGGAATGGGCGCGACTTGCACCGGTGGAACGCGTCAAAGGCGTGCTGCGTATTCCCGAAGGGCTGGTACGAATCAACCGTCAGGGCGATGACCTGCACATTGAAACGCAAAACGTTGCGCCACCGGACAGCCGTATTGAGCTGATTTCCAGCAGCGAAGCTGACTGGAATGCTTTGCAGAGCGCGCTGTTGAAGCTTCGTTTAGAGACTACCGCGTAAGGTTGCCTGCGTTTTTCAGTAAGATAATTAGAGAAAATATGATTAAAAATTTGCCGCAAATAGTGTTGTTGAATATTGTCGGCCTCGCGCTGTTTCTTTCCTGGTATATTCCCGTTAATCATGGATTCTGGTTGCCGATTGATGCGGATATTTTTTATTTCTTTAATCAGAAACTGGTCGAAAGTAAGGCCTTTTTGTGGCTGGTTGCATTGACCAACAATCGCGCTTTCGACGGTTGTTCTCTGCTGGCGATGGGAATGTTGATGCTGAGTTTCTGGCTGAAAGAAAACGCCCCTGGCAGACGACGTATCGTGATTATGGGTCTGGTCATGCTATTAACTGCAGTGGTATTAAACCAGCTGGGTCAGGCATTAATTCCTGTAAAACGGGCCAGCCCAACATTGACTTTTACCGATATTAACCGCGTCAGCGAACTGCTCTCTGTTCCCACGAAAGATGCCTCACGAGATAGCTTTCCCGGCGATCACGGCATGATGCTGCTTATTTTTTCGGCATTCATGTGGCGTTATTTCGGCAAAGTTGCAGGCCTTATCGCCCTTATTATTTTTGTGGTTTTTGCATTTCCCAGAGTAATGATTGGCGCACACTGGTTTACTGACATCATTGTCGGTTCGATGACCGTGATATTGATCGGTTTGCCCTGGGTGTTGCTGACGCCATTAAGTGATCGATTAATCACCTTTTTTGACAAATCACTACCGGGAAAAAACAAACATTTCCAAAACAAATAACTCACAGTAATTAACATCATCAGGCTTATTTTTATAGTGAGGATAATCCTGATGATGCGCACCGTGCTTTCATCCATCGCGCGCAAAAATCATTCTCTAAGTAAATGAATGGATTGCATGCGTT
>NZ_SJWV01000729.1:0-281 GCF_004352695.1 Escherichia sp. KCJ4928 | reverse complement strand
CCGGCTGTTACCGCTGTCAGAAGTGCCAGCACTAATCCTGCACCGTATATCAGCCCTCTCATGAAGCTGGTTTTCCGGGCAGGAAGTTCTGCATATGCCGCGCTCAGACAGCTGTCAATCGCGGAGAACATTCTGCCGATGTGATGTCCGGGACGTTCAGTATCAACGGTATCAACAAGCAGTGTTTCGGTTATTTCACGAAAAGGGGTGCTGAAGGACAGGTGCATCAGCCTGTTATTACGGTTAATCAGTGCGCCCAGTTCTGTAACCGGCAGGATGGC
>NZ_SJWV01000728.1:0-282 GCF_004352695.1 Escherichia sp. KCJ4928 | reverse complement strand
AAAATGTACCCTCTCTTGTACCCTCGGTCCCTTCTGGTGGTTTTTATGAGAACAAGTAGATCAAGATTTTTGTCATCAGAACACGTGTATTTTTGTGGGTTTTATTCCTGAGTTTTATTCCTTTTTATATCGCTAACGCTCCGGGATAGTGCTTAGCAATAATATCATTAAGCCTGTCAACCAGCTCTGGTTTCCTGAACGTGATGTGCGCGGAGCCCTTCTTAAAGTATCTGATGCTGAACATCTCATCTTCATAGTCCTCTTTACCCTGAACAGACTGGA
>NZ_SJWV01000727.1:0-282 GCF_004352695.1 Escherichia sp. KCJ4928 | reverse complement strand
CTGCGGTGCTGCTGGAAAAAGTGATGGTGATGGCTGGTAGTGAAATTTATCGCCTCCATGCTGTAGGGAGCGAGAACGGGGGCGACGGTGACGCATTTGTCAGGGAAGAACGTGAGATTATGCGGGTAATGCGTCAGGCGCTGGACGGGGAGAACGGGTAATGAATATCAGCAAGGAAACCCGCGAAATTCTGCGTAATTACAGGGCCGTGATTAATGCGCGGCGTCGTGAAATGGGGCAGAAACCGCTCACCACCGCGCAGATTGTTGATGAAATCTGTGA
>NZ_SJWV01000726.1:0-282 GCF_004352695.1 Escherichia sp. KCJ4928 | reverse complement strand
AAAATGTACCCTCTCTTGTACCCTCGGTCCCTTCTGGTGGTTTTTATGAGAACAAGTAGATCAAGATTTTTGTCATCAGAACACGTGTATTTTTGTGGGTTTTATTCCTGAGTTTTATTCCTTTTTACATCGCTAACGCTCCGGGATAGTGCTTGGCAATAATATCATTAAGCCTGTCAACCAGCTCTGGTTTCCTGAACGTGATGTGCGCGGAGCCCTTCTTAAAGTATCTGATGCTGAACATCTCATCTTCATAGTCCTCTTTACCCTGAACAGACTGGA
>NZ_SJWV01000725.1:0-283 GCF_004352695.1 Escherichia sp. KCJ4928 | reverse complement strand
GAGTGTGGTCACACGTCACGCAGCCCGCTGGACACGCTGGAGAGCGCCATCGGTTTTCACATGCGCGACTGGTGGCAGCCGACAAAAGCAAACTTCTTCGGACACCTGAAAAAGCCGCAGATTATCGCAGCCCTGAATGAGGCAGGACTGTCCGGTGCCGCACGGGACGCGGAGAAGATGAAGAAAGGCGATGCGGCTGAACATGCAGAGTTCCATATGAAAGACAACCGCTGGGTGCCTGGCTGGATGTGTACACCACGTCCACAGATGGATGCCACTGAAC
>NZ_SJWV01000724.1:0-285 GCF_004352695.1 Escherichia sp. KCJ4928 | reverse complement strand
ACTCCCTATAATGCGCCACCACTGACACGGAACAACGGCAAACACGCCGCCGGGTCAGCGGGGTTCTCCTGAGAACTCCGACAGAGAAAGCAAAAATAAATGCTTGACTCTGTAGCGGGAAAGCGTAATATACGCCACCTCGCGACAGTGCGCTAAAGCGCGTCGCAACTGCTCTTTAACAATTTATCAGACAATCTGTGTGGGCACTCGAAGATACGGATTCTTAACGTCGCAAGACGAAAAATGAATACCAAGTCTCAAGAGTGAACACGTAATTCATTACGA
>NZ_SJWV01000723.1:0-285 GCF_004352695.1 Escherichia sp. KCJ4928 | reverse complement strand
ACATGAAGCCACGAAATGCTTCCTCACCAGCCTCCCGGGCTTTACGGTACTCCCGGTACAGAAAAGCCTCATCCACCGAATAACCGAGATTCGGATTGACCATGGCGAGGTTTTCCATCAGCAGGTGAGCCCCGCTTTCCACCATTTCAGGAGGGTGTTCAAATATCACCGGCAGAAAGTGCGGATCATGAATTTTGCCGTCACGGACATCCCGGGCGTACTGCAGTTTCTGTCTGAACACCCCGGCTGGCGGCTCATTCGACTGGGTGGTCGTATACACCACAA
>NZ_SJWV01000722.1:0-289 GCF_004352695.1 Escherichia sp. KCJ4928 | reverse complement strand
AAGAACCGTTCTGACAGCTTCGGCTTTGAACTCTTTAGAGTAACGTTGGGTTTTTCTGCTCATTATTAGCTCCTTCTGATGCCATTCTATTTCAGGAAGGAGTGTCCGTTAAACTCAGGCTACCTCACGGGCTTATGAACGACATTTCTTCTGACGACATCTTCCTGCTGAAACAGCGCCTGGCCGAACAGGAAGCGCTGATCCACGCCCTGCAGGAAAAGCTGAGCAACCGGGAGCGCGAAATAGACCATCTGCAGGCGCAGCTGGATAAACTCCGCCGGATGAACTT
>NZ_SJWV01000721.1:0-290 GCF_004352695.1 Escherichia sp. KCJ4928 | reverse complement strand
ACTCCATCCACATCATCGCCTCGCTCGCACTCAGGCTGTGGCGCAGTTCGGATAAGGTGCGCCCCAGACGGAGCGCAAGTCGCATCAGAAAGCGAATTTCCGGGCGGGCTACTTTTTTCTGGCCGACCCTGCATCAGCGATCAGTTCCAGTGCCTGACGCAGCAAGCGCCACCGACGGCCTGCCATCCAGCAGGGGGACCACATACGGGTACACCTGCCCGCCGGCAAGATGCGCCAGATGAGGATACAAATCCGCCTCCGTCATCGTCTCAGTACCTCATCAATGGCCC
>NZ_SJWV01000720.1:0-290 GCF_004352695.1 Escherichia sp. KCJ4928 | reverse complement strand
CCCGAAGATGTTTCTTGCGATTCATCATCGTGTTGCGAAAATTTGAGAGACTCACGAACAACTTTCGTTGTTCAGTGTTTCAATTTTCAGCTTGATCCAGATTTTTAAAGAGCAAATATCTCAAACAAGACTTAACAGTCTGTTTTGAGATATTGGGGTCGGCGACTTTCACTCACAAACCAGCAAGTGGCGTCCCCTAGGGGATTCGAACCCCTGTTACCGCCGTGAAAGGGCGGTGTCCTGGGCCTCTAGACGAAGGGGACACGAAAATTGCTTATCACGCGTTGCGT
>NZ_SJWV01000071.1:0-20110 GCF_004352695.1 Escherichia sp. KCJ4928 | reverse complement strand
ATGTTCACTGTCACCCGCTCAACAGATCACGGTTATCGTTCGTTTTTTATACTGCTCAGGGATAAAAAAAGGCCCCTGTTGAAATTGCAGGGGCCTGGTACGAGCAAGCATCATATTGGGCGACATGATGCAACGGTAAAAATCATTTGGCCTGATGGCGTTCAATGATTCCTTTCATTTCAGCAACCGCCGCCCCGTCTACGATATAACGCGAATACTCGTCCGCGTGTTCATCTGATGACATGGACAATCCTTGATTACGATAACGCATCGGTGAGGCTTGCCACGCTCCCGCGGAGCTATGGACTTCCAGCACTCCGGCATCGAGGAAGTGGTGCAGGTTTTCTGCACGGACTCCTGCTCCGGCCATAATGATTGGAGCATCACGATGGGCAATAAGTTCCATAATTTTTGATAAACCTTGCAGTGAGTCTGATTTTTGCCCTGATGTCAGTACCCGGGCAATGCCCAATTCCGCAAGATTATTGAGTGTATATAAAGGGTTAGCGCACATATCGAAGGCGCGATGAAAAGTCACTGCCAGCGGACCGGCAGCAGCCATTATTTTTTCCATTCGTGGCATATCGACATTCCCGTCAACATCGAGAACGCCCGTCACCAGTCCAGGAAAACCTAATTCGCGGACCGTGCGCACATCCTCAAGAATGGCGGCAAACTCACCGTCGCTGTAGCAAAAATCACCACCGCGTGGGCGAATTATCGGATGCACAGGGATCGTCACCCGCTGGCGCACGGATTTCAGTACCCCCAACGACGGCGTTAAGCCCCCCTCTTTTGGGGCTGCGCATAATTCAACTCTGTCTGCGCCGTTTTGCTGCGCCGTTAGTGCACATTCCATGCTGTAACAGCAAATTTCCAGTAATGCCATTTTTGCTCCTTAATTACGCTGACTGCTCGCTGGCAACGATCTCTTCAATGGACCACGGATGAAACTTAATAGTTGTTTTGCCATCGGTGACCGCCAGCGTCGGATTCGGTAATCGCTCATGCTCACCTTTTGGTGAACTGGTTTTAACTGAGATCCCCGGTAGGCTGAGTCCTTCATCAGAAAGCAAAGCCAGCGCACGGGCATTCAGCGTTTCTGGATCACCCGGCAGAACGATTTCAATATGTTCCCAACCTTCGTGTGGGTAACGTTTTTCCCCGGGCCACGGTAGCTCCACAATAGAAAACTGCCAGTGCGCAACCTGTACCGGTTCATGCAATTTAAACAGACAAATCGGTCTGCCATTGATCATATTTTCTGACAAAAGCTCGCCACACTGTTCAAACCCGCGACGCCAGCGCTCAGCGGTGACGTTTTGATGGCAACGCAAAGAAATGTGATCGGCAGTCAGCGGAGTGATATTCAACCCCAGACGGCGGGAAAGTTCATCTAATGCGTGGGTAAATCGCGGTAAATCCGATGCAATATCCTGCAGCTCATCGATAGATTGCCAGTTCGCCATAATCACTCTTCGTCTTTCAGTAAAAGCGTTAATTTACCCTGTTGCCCTGTGTCAACCAACCGCTGATTTCACGCCGCTTCTGATGCAATAGTGAAAACGGCAATACGCCACGCGCACGTTGCTGACGAAAACAGCCATTTGCAGTATACTCCCGCCCTAATTTCTTTAACTGGTGCGGGCAATTTTTGCTCGCTTCATCAATGTAAGGTATTCCGGTGAATATTCAGGCTCTTCTCTCAGAAAAAGTCCGTCAGGCCATGATTGCGGCAGGCGCGCCTGCGGATTGCGAACCGCAGGTTCGTCAGTCAGCAAAAGTTCAGTTCGGCGACTATCAGGCTAACGGCATGATGGCAGTTGCTAAAAAACTGGGTATGGCACCGCGACAATTAGCAGAGCAGGTGCTGACTCATCTGGATCTTAACGGTATCGCCAGCAAAGTTGAGATCGCCGGTCCAGGCTTTATCAACATTTTCCTTGATCCGGTATTCCTGGCTGAACATGTTCAGCAGGCGCTGGCGTCCGATCGTCTCGGTGTTGCTACGCCAGAAAAACAGACCATTGTGGTTGACTACTCTGCGCCAAACGTGGCGAAAGAGATGCACGTCGGTCACCTGCGCTCTACCATTATTGGTGACGCAGCAGTGCGTACTCTGGAGTTCCTCGGTCACAAAGTGATTCGCGCAAACCACGTCGGCGACTGGGGCACTCAGTTCGGTATGCTGATTGCATGGCTGGAAAAGCAGCAGCAGGAAAACGCCGGTGAAATGGAGCTGGCTGACCTTGAAGGTTTCTACCGCGATGCGAAAAAGCATTACGACGAAGATGAAGAGTTTGCCGAGCGTGCACGTAACTACGTGGTAAAACTGCAAAGCGGTGACGAATATTTCCGCGAGATGTGGCGCAAACTGGTCGACATCACCATGACGCAGAACCAGATCACCTACGATCGTCTCAACGTGACGCTGACCCGTGATGACGTGATGGGCGAAAGCCTCTACAACCCGATGCTGCCAGGAATTGTGGCGGATCTCAAAGCCAAAGGTCTGGCAGTAGAAAGCGAAGGGGCGACCGTCGTATTCCTTGATGAGTTTAAAAACAAGGAAGGCGAACCGATGGGCGTGATCATTCAGAAGAAAGATGGCGGCTATCTCTACACCACCACTGATATCGCCTGTGCGAAATATCGTTATGAAACACTGCATGCCGATCGCGTGCTATATTACATCGACTCCCGTCAGCATCAACACCTGATGCAGGCATGGGCGATCGTCCGTAAAGCAGGCTATGTACCGGAATCCGTACCGCTGGAACACCACATGTTCGGCATGATGCTGGGTAAAGACGGCAAACCGTTCAAAACCCGCGCGGGTGGTACAGTGAAACTGGCCGATCTGCTGGATGAAGCCCTGGAACGTGCACGCCGTCTGGTGGCAGAAAAGAACCCGGATATGCCAGCTGACGAGCTGGAAAAACTGGCTAACGCGGTTGGTATTGGTGCGGTGAAATATGCGGATCTCTCCAAAAACCGCACCACAGACTACATCTTCGACTGGGACAACATGCTGGCGTTTGAGGGTAATACCGCGCCATACATGCAGTATGCTTACACGCGTGTATTGTCCGTGTTCCGTAAGGCAGAAATTAACGAAGAGCAACTGGCTGCAGCTCCGGTAATCATCCGTGAAGATCGTGAAGCGCAACTGGCAGCTCGCCTGCTGCAGTTTGAAGAAACCCTCACCGTGGTTGCCCGTGAAGGCACGCCGCATGTGATGTGTGCTTACCTGTACGATCTGGCTGGTCTGTTCTCTGGCTTCTACGAGCACTGCCCGATCCTCAGCGCAGAAAACGAAGAAGTGCGTAACAGCCGTCTGAAACTGGCACAACTGACAGCGAAGACGCTAAAGCTGGGTCTGGATACGCTGGGTATTGAGACAGTAGAGCGTATGTAATCGATTTTTCGTGAGAGTAAAGCCTGATCAGGGTTACCTGATCAGGCTTTTTTATTGCCATCTAAATGTATTCTGAAAATGGACATGCCATTGTTTTCTGACTGTTGGATAAGAGGCCAGAAGCGTAATATCCGGCCCCAGGGAAACGATAACGGTTGAATTTAAGGAATACCGCAGTGTTTAAATTTCTTGTATTAACATTAGGCATTATCTCTTGCCAGGCTTACGCAGAAGATACGGTTATAGTAAACGACCATGACATTTCAGCCATCAAAGATTGTTGGCAAAAAAATTCAGATGATGATACTGACATTAACGTGATCAAATCATGCCTGCGACAAGAATACAATCTCGTCGATGCGCAATTAAATAAAGCCTATGGTGAAGCTTATCGTTATATAGAACAAGTGCCACGCACAGGTGTAAAAAAACCTGATACCGAACAACTTAACTTGCTTAAAAAATCACAGCGAGCCTGGCTGGATTTTAGGGACAAAGAATGTGAATTAATCCTTTCAAATGAGGACGTTCAGGATTTAAGTGACCCTTATTCTGAATCAGAATGGCTCTCATGTATGATCATACAGACCAATACGCGAACTCGCCAGTTGCAGCTATACCATAACTCTGAAGATTTTTATCCAAGCCCTTTGACAAGAGGATAATTCACATCTTTTTGGCATGTTTTGTTGCAAGCTATTCCTGATAAATAATTGCAACAAGACATCGAGCCTTTTTCACTGAGTTATTAAACATACTCGCGAGCGCGTAATTTTTTTGTCCTTCAGCGATAATTCACAATCACTTCATTACGTTGTACCTTTAGCGGTGGAATTAACCGCCCACCGCCTGGCACTTCCCAGATAAATCGCAACGGTTCTGCTGCCGCTATACCGGAAAAGGCCACGGTGGTTCCGCTCTGCCCCTCTAATTCGACACAACGAGATTGCGAACACAAGCGAACCCGCAGTCCTGAAGGTGTCGGGCCGATAAGCTGATAACGCCACGCTACCAGCGTCATCAATCCTGAAGCAGGTTGTCGCGTAGAAAGAGGCGCAGACGACATCGACTCACCGCGATGATTTAGCGTAATTCCTACACTACTTGCCTGCCACATCCCCTCCCCGGCGGCTTGCACCAGCAGCGGAAACAATAATATTGCTAATAAGGTTCTCATTATTTGCCGCCAATTGTCGCCGTCATGCGGATATGTCGGTTATCAGACAGTTCCAGATTCGACAGGACCACTAACTGCGGCAAGCTGCGGCGCAGGAAGCGAGACAATAATGGTCGCAGCGCGTGGTTCACCAACAATACTGGCGGCGCACCCAGCATCTCCTGACGGGATAGCGCTTCCTGAGTTTGCGCCAGTAAACGATCCGCCAGCCCTGGCTCCAGTCCTCCCCCGCCCTGCAGCGCCTGTAGTAACAAACGTTCCAGCGGTGTATCGAGGCCAATAACATGGACTTCATCTTTGCCAGGAAACCACTGCTGGGTAATCGCCCGTCCCAACGCCACGCGCACGACGGCGGTTAATTCATGTGGATCGCTTTGGATGGGCGCATGTTCCGCCAGCGTTTCGAGAATGGTGCGCATATCGCGAATCGGTACTTTTTCATCGAGGAGATTTTGCAGCACTTTATGCAGTGTGGTGAGCGTGACGACGCCAGGAACGAGATCTTCCGTCAGCTTTGGCATCTCCTGGGCGACGCGATCCAACAGCTGTTGCGCCTCCTGACGACCAAACAGCTCTGCGGCATGCTGGCTAATGAGGTGGTTAAGATGCGTTGCTACCACCGTGCTGGCCTCAACCACTGTGTACCCCTGAATCTGCGCCTGTTCTTTTAGCGCACTTTCAATCCAGATAGCATTCAGGCCAAATGCCGGATCGACGGTCGCCTCACCAGGTAACGTCCCGGCAGCGGTTCCAGGGTTAATCGCCAGCCAGCGCCCCGGATAAGCATCACCACTGCCAATCTCCACGCCTTTCATCAAAATGCGATAGCGGGCAGGTTGCAGATCCATATTGTCGCGAATGTGCACCACTGGCGGCAGAAATCCCATCTCCTGGGCAAATTTCTTGCGGATACTGCGTATACGGCCCAACAACTCACCATCCTGCTGGAAATCGACCATCGGGATCAGTCGATAACCCACTTCCATTCCCAGAGAATCTTCCAGTTGTACATCGTTCCACGTCGCTTCGACAACGGTATTATTCTCTGCCATTTTTACCGGTTTGGGTTCGGCAGGCGCTTTTTGTTCGCGTCCGCGTATCCACCAGGCCAGCCCCAGCAATCCGGCAGTGAACAGCAAAAATACCAGGTTCGGCATTCCAGGCACCAGGCCGAGTAAACCGAGCACGGCGGCGCTTAACAACATAACGCTTGGGTTACTGAAAAGCTGATTCACCATCTGCTCGCCAACATCCTGATCGGTGCTGACACGCGTAACGATGACCCCCGCGGCGGTAGAAATCACCAGCGCTGGAATTTGTGCCACCAGACCGTCGCCAATGGTCAATAGCGTATAACTTTCCGCCGCGTGTCCCATGCTCATGCCATGTTGCAGCACGCCGACCAGCAACCCGCCGACAACGTTAATGACCATGATGAGGATCCCGGCGATGGCATCGCCGCGAACAAACTTACTTGCCCCGTCCATTGAGCCGTAAAAATCGGCTTCCTGAGTCACTTCGGAGCGGCGTTTTTTCGCCTCATCTTCACCAATCAATCCAGCGTTAAGGTCGGCGTCAATCGCCATCTGCTTACCCGGCATACCATCGAGAACAAAGCGCGCACCCACTTCTGCGATACGCCCGGCACCTTTGGTAATGACCATAAAGTTGATGATCACGAGAATGACAAACACCACGATACCGATAGCGAAATTGCCACCAACGAGGAAGTGACCGAATGCTTCGACCACCTTCCCAGCCGCCGCCGCGCCGGTATGCCCTTCCATCAAAATGATACGGGTTGAAGCCACGTTAAGTGCCAGACGCAACAACGTAGTAAACAACAGAATGGTCGGAAACGCAGCAAACTCAAGCGTGCGCTGGGTAAACATCGCCACCAGCAACACCATGATCGACAAGGCAATATTGAAGGTAAACAACAGGTCGAGTATGAATGCGGGCAGTGGCAGCACCATCATCGACAAGATCAACAGGATCAAAATCGGTCCGGCAAGGATCTGCCATTGTGTCGATTTCAGGTTTGCGGGCAGGCGCAGCATCGCGGCCAGATTACTCATGGGTCGGTTTCTCGTTAATAAAATCCAGGGCTTCCGGCACCGGAAGATGAGTAGGTTGTACAGGGCGCTGTCCACCAGTCAGACGCCAGCGTTTCAGTTGCCAGACCCAGGCCAGCACTTCCGCCACCGCGGCGTACAGTTGACCCGGGATTTGTTGACCAATCTCCGCATGTCGATACAGCGCTCGCGCCAGCGGCGGCGCTTCAAGCGTCGGGACGTTATTTTCAGCGCCAATTTCACGAATGCGCAGCGCGACCAGCCCTGCACCTTTAGCGACCACTTTCGGTGCGCTCATTTTGTTTTCGTCATACTGCAACGCTACCGAATAGTGGGTCGGGTTATTGACAATGACATCCGCTTTCGGCACATCGGCCATCATCCGACGCCGTGCAGCAGCTCGCTGCATCTGACGGATCCGCCCTTTAACATGAGGGTCACCTTCGCTTTGTTTGAACTCATCACGAATATCCTGCCGTGACATACGCAGCTTTTTCAGGTGGCTGAATATTTGGAAAAAGACGTCAAATCCCACCATTGGAATGACACCAAGCACCACCAGCAGTGCGCATAGCCCTACCAAATCCATCGCATTACCCATGGCGGTAATCGGAGACTCGGCCATCAAGCGCATCATCTGCGGCCAGTGATGCCAGAGAAAAAACCCCGTCACGCTGCCAACCAGGATGGTTTTCAAAATTGCTTTAAGCAACTCCGCGCCAGTCTGAGCCGAGAACATCCGTTTAATGCCCGGTAGCGGGTTGAGTTTGGAAAACTTCGGCTGCAAGGATTTGCCGCTAAATACCAGCCCTCCCAGCATGACCGGAGAAATGAGCGCCACCAGCACCACGCCGCTAATCAGCGGCAGCAGCGCCAGCATGGCTTCTCTGATCAGCAGAATAATCTGCCCGAGGATCAGATTCGGGTCATTGATAATACTGTGATCAAAATGCAGCCCAGCGGAGAGCATGCCCGACAATCGACGGGCCAGCGACACACCGCCAAACCAGATAACACTAACGCCCACCAGCAAAATCAGCAGTGAGGTCAGTTCACGGGAACGCGGGATTTGCCCCTCTTCCCGCGCTTTTTCTAGTCGGTGAGGTGTGGGGGCTTCTGTTTTGTCGTCGCTCTCGTCAGACACGTCGCCAATCCTGGAAAGAGTATTAAGCGTGAATGATGCCAGAGCGCAAAGCGTTCAATGGTTTGAGTAAGGGGCAAAACAGGCGGGATTTAGGGCTTTTGCTGCCACACATCAAGCATAGTGTGCGTTTGTCGGATGCGGCGTCATCGCCTTATCAGACCGCCTGATATGACGTGGTCACGCCACATCAGGCAATACAAATCAAAATCCAAGACTATCCAACAAATCGTCCACCTGATCCTGACTGGCTACCACACCGGCTTTGCTGGTATCGACCTGAGGTCCATTAAGCAAACTCTGGTTTTCACGTTTTGGACGCGACTCCTGTTCCGGGATGTTTTCCAACAGCACCATCAGCAACTGGCGTTCGATCTCCTGAATGACATCCATCATCCGCTTAATGACCTGCCCGGTGAGATCCTGAAAATCCTGCGCCATCATGATTTCCAGCAGTTGCGCGTTAGTAAAGCTGGTATGCGCGGGTACATCTGCCAGAAATTGTCGTGTATCTGTTACCAGTTCACGGGCGTCGGCAAGGTCAATCGGATCGGCAAACCAGTCATCCCAACGTTGGGTTAACGCTTTTGCTGATTTCTCCATTTGATCCTGATGCGGTTGTGACGCCTCAACACTGTTCAGCGCCCGCTCCGCAGCCTGGGCGGTCATCTGCACAACATAGTACAAACGATCGCGCGCATCGGGGATGGCTTCCGCCGCTTCGGCAATGGCCTGATCCAGCCCCAGTTCCCGCAAACTGTCGCGCAGCATACGCGTCAGGCTGCCGATGCGCGCAATGATATCGCCAGCTGAATGCTCGTCAGCAGGTTTGATTGATGGTTGCATCATAGTCGCATCCTCACATGCCCAGTTTCTCAAAGATTTTGTTGAGTTTTTCCTCCAGCGTCGCGGCGGTAAATGGCTTCACCACATAGCCACTGGCCCCCGCTTGCGCCGCAGCAATGATGTTCTCTTTCTTCGCTTCTGCAGTCACCATTAACACTGGCAATGCCGACATCGCGCCATCCGCACGAATTGTTTTCAGCAATTCCAGGCCATCCATATTGGGCATGTTCCAGTCGGAGATAACAAATCCATAACCGCCTGCCTGCAACTTATTGAGAGCGTCGACGCCATCTTCCGCTTCCTCAACATTATTGAATCCCAGCTCTTTCAGCAGGTTACGCACTATGCGTCGCATGGTGGAAAAGTCATCCACAACCAAAAATTTAAGTTCTTTATCCGCCATTTCACACTCCTGATTTAAATACGTATCGCCTGTCCGGCACTAATTTTTGCCAACATTTGCTGGCTTACCTGGCTAAGATCGACCACTTCGCAGACACCACCCATATTGATGGCCTCGCGCGGCATGCCGAACACCACGCAACTTGCTTCGTTTTGCGCAAGGGTCCATGCCCCCGCCTGACGCATCGCCAACATTCCCGCCGCGCCGTCGTTGCCCATACCGGTCAGGATCACCCCAACCGCATTACGCCCCGCCTGTTTGGCGACAGAATGGAACAACACATCTACCGAAGGCCGATGACGGTTAACCGCCGGGCCATCGTGAATTTTGATTTGGTAATTTGCGCCACTACGCGACAGCTCCATATGCCGATCGCCCGGCGCAATATAGGCATGCCCCGGCAAGACACGTTCTCCGTCTTCGGCTTCTTTAACCCCGATCTGGCAAAGCTTATTAAGTCTGTCGGCAAAAGAGCGGGTGAAACCGGGCGGCATATGTTGGGTAATTAACAATGCCGGGCTGGAAAGCGGCAACGGTTGCAGTACGTGACGAATTGCCTCAGTTCCACCCGTTGAAGCACCAATCGCAATCAGTTTTTCAGAACTCAACAACGGACCCGCCTTCAGCGTTGTCGGTGCTGACAATGGCTTATGTGCTGCAAGGCTCGCCTTTGCTGCTGTACGCACCTTTTCAGCAATCATTTCGCTATACGCCAGCATTCCTTCGCGAATACCCAGTTGCGGTTTGGTGACAAAATCTATCGCCCCCAGCTCCAGCGCGCGCAGCGTGACTTCTGACCCTTTGCCAGTCAGGGAAGAAACCATCACTACGGGCATTGGACGCAAACGCATTAATTTTTCGAGGAAATCCAGTCCGTCCATCCGCGGCATTTCAACATCCAGCGTCAGCACATCGGGATTGAATTTCTTAATCAAGTCACGCGCGACCAGCGGATCAGGCGCGGTCGCCACCATTTCCATGTCGCTATGGCTGTTGATGATTTCTGTCATGATCTGGCGCATCAGTGCCGAATCATCGACAGATAACACCCTGATTTTGCTCATCTTTAATCCTTACTTAGCGCATACACCGTCTGACCACGCAGCGTGAAGCGGCGCTCAAGGTGGCTAAAGTTTTCAGAGTGACCCGCAAACAGCAATCCGTCGGGTTTAAGGAGCGGAACAAAGCGGCGCAAAATCTCCTGCTGGGTATTTTGATCGAAGTAGATCATGACGTTACGACAGAAGATCGCATCAAACGGCCCCGGCACGGTGTACTGTTTCGCCAGTAGATTCAGCGGGGCAAAATCAACATAGTTCGCCAGCTCCTGACGCACGCGTACCAGCCCTTCATGCGGTCCCGTCCCTCGCATGAAATACCGTTGCAGTTGCTGCGGCGTCAGGTTTTTCAACTCTTCATGGCGATAAATACCGCTTCTGGCTTTTTCCAGCACTTCGGTGTCGATATCACTGGCAAACACTTTCCAGCGTCCGGGCGCGGTGCCCAATGTGTCAGCCAGCGTCATCGCAATGCTGTACGGCTCTTCGCCGGTCGAAGCCGCCGCGCTCCATACGCGATACTCGCCAGAACGGCGACGTGCGTGATCCGCGAGCAGAGGGAAATGGTGTGCCTCACGGAAAAATGCCGTCAGATTCGTGGTCAGCGAATTGATAAACGCCTGCCACTCACCGCTGTGCTGATTAGATTCCAGCAAGTTCAGATAATGACCGAAATCCGTCAGTCCCAGCGAACGCAAACGACGAACCAGTCGGTTGTAAACCATGTCGCGTTTATGGTCAGCCAGAACGATCCCGGCTCGTTGATAGATCAATTGACTTATCCGCCGAAAATGCGCGTCGGAAAGCGCCAGGCGCTCGGTCATCTGTAACAATAAAGACGTTTGCCCACAGGGCAGAGATGAAGTCATAGCGCCTTCTCAATCACTTCAGGATACCACTGGCGCAATTTGTAACTGCGCCGACTCATGTCGTGCTACTTCATGTTCTTCAAGGGTAAATACCGCCACACGCGACGAAAGATGGTCGGCCTGATTCGCCAGTTGTTCCGTTGCCACCGCCGCTTCTTCTACCAGCGAGGCGTTCTGCTGAGTCACCTGATCCATCTGGCTGACAGCCTGTGCAACCTGCTCAATCCCCCGCTGTTGTTCTTCCGACGCAGAGGCAATTTCTCCCATAATGTCGTTCACGCGGGTCACCGAACTGACAATATCGATCATGGTCGCGGCGGCGTTATTCACCAGTTTCGAACCCTGCTGGACACGATTGACTGACTCTTCGATCAGCCCTTTGATCTCTTTTGCTGCCTGCGCGCTACGGCTGGCAAGATTGCGCACTTCACCTGCCACTACCGCAAAACCACGCCCCTGCTCTCCGGCGCGAGCCGCTTCCACTGCCGCATTCAGGGCCAGAATATTGGTCTGGAAAGCAATTCCGTCGATAACGCTGATAATGTCGCCAATTTTTTGCGAGCTGGTGGCGATCTCCTGCATGGTGTGAGTCATGGTACTGACCTGAACACCGCCCGCCTGCGCCGTTGTCGCGGCATTTTTTGCCAGTTCCGACGCCTGTCGTGCGTTATCGGCGTTTTGCCCTACCGTGGCGGTTAATTGCTCCATACTGGCGGCCGTTTGTGCCAGCGATGCCGCCTGCTGTTCGGTACGACTTGAGAGATCGTTATTGCCTGCGACAATCTCCGCGATACCAATGTGCATCTCCTGGCTTCCCTTACGCACATCACTTACCGTCCCACGCAAAGCCTGCTGCATGGTCTTCAGACTGGCAAAAATGGCGGTGATCTCATTACGACCATATACCGCAATCGGACGCGCCAGATTACCCGCAGCAATGCTGTCAAAATGGCTACCGATAATGGCCAGTGGTTGAACAATCATCTTGCGCGTCCACCACAGCGCACTGCTGATGTAGATTGCCGCAACAATAATCATGCTGATAAACACCAGTGCCGAAATCTGATAGTTACGCTGGCTTTGCGCACTGGCGGCTTCCAGCACATGGTTGATCTCCAGCTGCCAGGCCTCAAAGTTAACGTCAAACGCATTCTGTGATCCCTGCACCGGCGCAGTGAGGAAATCCGAAAGTTGATTACTTTCAAGCCAGGTCGCCTGATGTTCGAGATCGTTGTGCCAGCGGGCAAAACTTTTCTCCGTCTCTTTTTGCAATGCCCTGACGTGCTCGTTGCCCGCAGTCATCGCCATAAAACTTTTAAACAGCGTGGTGGATTGCGTCAGACTGGCGCGCGCCGTCGTCATCAACGTTTTAATGTCATCCGCCGGATAGCTAAGTGCCGTCAGAGTGCCCGCTTTGTTCAGCGCGGTACTGGCCTGTAACATTACCGCCCGAGTTTGCGCTAATGCCGCACGTTGCTGATTGCTCTGCTCGACCTGATTCAGTCGTTGCAAATCGTCGCGAAATGCCCAAAAAGACATGCCGTTACTGCCAATCTGCAAGATCCCGCAGAGAATCAAAATTAAAAACAGCGTGGTCGAAATTCGAATACGATTAAACATCAACGCTCCCCATCAGGCGGCAATGACCGCGTTAGTAAATACTCGTCAAAATGTTTCCCAGTTTGGATCTTGTTCAGCAATTCGCAGTCGTGGCTGAGCCGGTGGTTGCTCACTGGCAGGACGGGATGGTGTTTGCGGTTTATTGGTGAGTGGGCTGGCTGCCAGACGGAACGCGGAAACCGCTTGCGTTAAACGACTCGCCTGTTCTTCCAGCGCAGCGGCGGCGGCAGCTGATTCCTGCACCAGCGATGCGTTCTGTTGCGTGACGCGATCCATTTCCGAAACCGCCAATGCGACTTGATCGATGCCACGACTCTGTTCATCCGATGCCGATGCAATCTCGCCCATAATGTCAGTCACGCGAGTGACAGCATTGACGATATTGTTCATTGTTTCCCCGGCGCTTTCGACCAGCACCGAACCGGTATCAACGCGTGAGACGGAGTCTTCAATGAGGGCTTTGATCTCTTTTGCCGCCTGGGCGCTGCGACTGGCAAGATTACGCACTTCACCCGCCACCACGGCAAAACCACGGCCCTGTTCACCCGCACGCGCGGCTTCAACCGCGGCATTCAGCGCGAGGATATTAGTCTGGAAGGCAATACCGTCGATAACGCTGATAATGTCGGCAATTTTCTTCGAACTATCGGCGATCTCATGCATCGTTTTCACTACGCCATCCACCACTTTGCCGCCGTGCTGGGCGGTGTCGGAGGCACTTTGCGCCAGTTGCGAGGCCTGGCGGGCGTTATCGGCGTTTTGCTTCACTGTCGCGGTGAGCTGCTCCATGCTGGCGGCAGTTTCTTCCAGCGCGGATGCCTGCTGTTCAGTACGGGAGGAAAGATCGGTGTTGCCCGCCGCAATTTCACGGGTACCGGCATAGATGGCATCTGAACCTTCGCGGACATGAGTGACGGTGTCAGTCAAAGAGCGTTGCATATGTGAAACGCTCTGCGCCAGGTCGCCCATTTCACTGCGCCCGTCAATGGTCAGGGTATTCGCCAGGTTACCACCGGCGATTTCGCGAATGTGAGCAATAATTTTTGCCAGCGGAGTAAGCAACATACGGCGAATGCCGTACCACGCCACCAGCAGAATCAATACCACCACCAGCGCGATAACCGCCAGTTGCCACTGGGCAAATCGGTAATCATCTGCGTTGTCAGTGACGATATCGCGATACAGTTTTTCACTGCTGAGGGCGTACTGAGCAAACGCTTCGCCCATTGCATTTTGCATTCCCTGGGTTGGCTGAGCGAAATAAGCTCCAGTATTGCCATAATCTAGATAATCAATCAGTTCAGTTAACGCTGTGTAATAGTTTTTATATTTTTCATCAATATTACGACTGGTAGCGACCATTTCAGGTAACGGTGCCATGCTTTTGAATTTTTTATAATGCGTCGCTGCCTGCGCCAATGTTTTCCTGGCGCTATCGAGCAATTCAACTTTGGCGTTACTTTGTTGATTAGAGGAATCCATCATCATCCGCACCGCTGAACGACTCAGGTTAATGCGCGTTTGCAGCATTAAATCCCAGGTTGACGTCAGCTCGCCCTGCTGTTCCCGCAATTGATTGGAAACCACAAAGCTCTTCTGGCTATGGTGAAGGGAAGAAAAAAACAGACTGCCGGAAATAAGCTGTAACAGTGCGAATACCCCCAGCACCATTACCAACAGCGTGACTACGCGGATACGGTTAATCATAAGGCACCTTCCTGAAAACAAGTTGATCTCGTTATCGGCAAGAAGGGGGGAAACTTTATTGCTGATGCCACCCGCCGCGAAATTGAAATAAAAAACCCGATGCGCAGATCATCGGGTTCATTTCAATTGAGGAAATCGGGAGAATTACGCCACTTCTGACGCCGCGCTATCTAACAGCGCCATCTCTTCGCTGTTCAGCAGTTTTTCGATGTTCACCAGAATCAACATACGGTCGCCCAGTGCGCCCAGTCCAGTGAGATATTCTGTTGAAAGCGTCACGGCAAACTCTGGTGCCGGACGAATTTGCTCCGCCGTCAATGAAAGCACGTCTGAAACGCCGTCAACCACGATGCCGACCACCCGCTGTCCGAGATTCAGGACGATAACTACCGTGTTGTCGTTATAGTCCACATCCACCTGGCTGAACTTAATTCGTAAGTCAACAATCGGCACAATAACGCCGCGCAGATTCGTGACGCCTTTGATAAACGCTGGCGTGTTCGCAATCCGTGTTACCTGATCGTAGCCACGGATCTCCTGCACTTTCAGGATATCAATACCGTACTCTTCATCACCAAGGGTAAATACCAGAAATTCCTGGCCTGACGGCTCGCTGGCCAGCTTTGTTACATTCGTCATACCGGTCATATTGTTACCTTTTTACTCATTCAGGCGGCGGTGTTCGCCATACGTTGTTCGCGGTTTATCGCCTGCAAGGCGGAGACATCAACAATCAGTGCCACGCTGCCGTCGCCAAGAATGGTCGCAGCAGAAATGCCGGGGACTTTGCGATAGTTACTTTCAAGGTTTTTAACCACAACCTGGTGTTGACCAATTAATTGATCCACCAGCAAGGCGTAGCGGCGACCGCCACTTTGTAAGATCACAACAATTCCCTGGGTGGCTTCGGTTTTCGCGCCCGCGACGTTGAACACTTTCCACAGTTCGACGATGGGCAGATATTCACCCCGCACTTCCAGCACCCGCTCGCCGCCGGCCAGTGGATGCAGATCGGCTTCACGGGGTTGCAGTGATTCCATGACAGCATTCAGCGGCAGAATGAAAACTTCATCCGCAACGCGTACGGACATGCCGTCGAGGATGGCCAACGTCAGCGGCAGTAAAATGCGGATCGTAGTGCCAGTACCCTGCTTCGACTGGATTTCGACATGACCGCCCATCTCCTGGATATTACGTTTAACGACGTCCATGCCGACGCCGCGCCCGGAGACGTCGGTGACCTGCTCCGCCGTGGAGAAGCCAGGTGCAAATATCAGCATTGCAACTTCGTCGTCGCTCATGTTTTCGCTGACAGTCAAACCTTGCGAGGCCGCTTTTGCCAGAATTCGCTCACGGTTTAGCCCCGCCCCATCGTCGGTCACTTCAATGCAAATGTTGCCGCCCTGATGTTCGGCAGACAGAATTAAATTTCCGACGCTGTTTTTACCTGCGGCGAGCCGTTTTTCTGGCAGTTCAATACCGTGATCGAGGCTATTGCGTACCAGGTGGGTCAGCGGGTCGATAATGCGTTCTATCAGGCTTTTGTCGAGTTCAGTAGAACTGCCCACCAGCGTCAGTTCTACCTGCTTGCCGAGTTTTCCCGCCAGATCACGCACCAGCCGGGGATAGCGACTAAAAACATATTCCATCGGCATCATGCGAATCGACATCACTGATTCCTGCAAATCACGGGCGTTACGTTGTAACTGCCCCATGCTGGTTATCAAATCACCATGATTAACCGGGTCCAGTTCGCTGGAACGCTGGGCAAGCATGGACTGGGTGATAACCAGCTCGCCGACGAGGTTAATTAATTGATCAACCTTTTCTACCGCTACACGGATGCTGGTGGATTCATTGCTGCGCGTCGTTTTTTCCCGCTCCACGCGGCCGGTTGGCGCTTGTTCGGCTGCCAGTTTAAGCACTGGTGGGGTGGATATTTTTGGCGAGACTTCTACTGTTTCAAAAGTAATCTGATCGGCTTCAATCACAAAACAGAGTACCGCTGTGATGTCATCTTCGGCAATGTCGCCCGGTAATATTGCCGAGAGCGAATCCGCCCCTTTCACCACGTCAGTTAACGTTGTCAGATGTCCCAGTTCTTCTTCCAGCAGGTCGACTTCCCCGGCCTTCAGGCGCGAAAGGATAATTCGTCGCGGCGACTGACTGCGACTCTGCTCATCTTGCGGTTCACTTTTGGCAACCACACTTAATCGGGTCACTGCGGATGGCGTTTCGCCTTTCGCTTCTAATGCCAGTTGACGCAAGGCCTGGCAGATATAATCGAAGCTGGCGGCATCCGGCTCTTGCGACTGTTTATAAGCGTCGAGCTGTTCTTGCATGATGTCCTTCGTTTCCAAAAACAGATTGATAATGTCGGTGTTGAGTTGCATCTCACCTCGTCTGGCTTCATCGAGCAGGTTTTCCATCAGATGCGTGGTTTCCTGCAAAACGCTGAAGCCAAAAGTTCCTGCCCCTCCTTTGATCGAGTGGGCAGCCCGAAAGATGGCATTCAATTGTTCGGCATCTGGCGCTTCCGGCTGCAAAACCAGCAGATGCTGCTCCATGTCAGCCAACAGTTCGTCCGCTTCATCAAAAAATGTCTGATAAAAATCGCTTATATCCATGCTCACGCTGTCACCTCGGTTCGGCTGATGGCATTGTGGGAACACTGACCTGTGGTGCAACCTCAGGTTTTTCCAGGGCGCTTACTGGCTCATTCTGGCTTTCGGCGTTTTCATGCAAAATGGCCTGTTCGGCTTGTTTGTTCAGTACCAGCAGGCTGATGCGACGGTTGACGGCATCATCAGGTCCGCGATCGCTTAAGCGCATCGTTGCCGCCATGCCGACAACACGTAACACTTTGCCGCTATCCAACCCGCCGACCATCAGTTCGCGGCGGGATGCATTGGCCCGATCGGCAGAAAGCTCCCAGTTGCTGTAACCTTTCTCACCGCTGGCGTAGGGAAAATCATCGGTATGACCTGAAAGGCTAATACGGTTGGGAATACCGTTCAGTACAGGCGCGATGGCGCGCAGAATGTCGCGCATATAGGGTTCGACATCGGCACTGCCGGTTCTAAACATCGGGCGATTCTGGCTATCGATGATCTGAATACGTAGACCTTCCTGGACCAGATCGATTTTGAGATGTGGACGCAACGCCCGCAGTTTCGGATCGGACTCTATCAACTGGTCGAGATCACCCCGCAATTTCCGCAATCGACTTTGCTCCATGCGTTTTTTCAACTCTTCGATGTTCGGCTGCTTATTCACTTCCCCCTGGCTTTGGGTGTAATCATCACCACCGCCGGGAATTGGGCTTTCACTATTAGAAATGCGATCGCCGCCCGTAACCGCAGTCGCCAGTGGAGTCCGGAAATACTCCGCAATCTGAATCAGCTCTTTTGGGCTGGAGATGGAGATCAGCCACATCACCAGAAAAAAGGCCATCATCGCAGTCATAAAGTCGGCATAAGCAATCTTCCACGATCCATGTGCTGCCCCGTGGCTTTTGGCTTTGCGTCGTTTGACGACAATAATCGGATGCGCTTGATTCTTCATGCTTCCTCGGTTGTCGTCTGTTGTTGCGGATTTTTCACCGCACGCACATGCTCTTCCAGTTCAATAAACGACGGACGTTCGCTGGAATAGAGCGTTTTGCGACCAAACTCAACGGCGATAGGCGGTGCGTAACCGTTCAGATTAGAAAGCAGAGTGACTTTGACGCACTGCATCATTTTGCTGGTTTCGGCGCTTTTCTGACGTAAAACAGTCGCTAATGGGGAAATAAATCCGTAAGCCAATAAAATGCCGAGGAAAGTCCCCACCATCGCATGTGCGATAAGCGCACCCAGCTCGGCGGCAGGACGATCGGCTGAACCTAACGCGTGAACGACCCCCATTACAGCCGCAACAATACCAAACGCCGGAAGTGAGTCCCCGACCAGCGCCAGACTGTTCGCCGGGACTTCTGCCTCGCTTTCGTGCGTCTCAATCTCTTCATCCATCAGGGCTTCGATTTCGAAGGTGTTCATGTGACCGCTGATAATCAGGCGCAGATAATCGACGATAAAATCAAGCATGACGCTATCCGCGAGGATGCGTGGGTAGCTGGCGAAGATCTCGCTCTCACGGGGATTTTCAATATCACGTTCCAGCGAAAACATCCCCATCTGCCGCGATTTCGCCATCAACCGATAAAGCAGAGCCAGCAGATCCATATACATTGCTTTGGTGTATTTGGAGCGACGAAACAGCAACGGCAGCGCTTTCAGCGTGCCTTTAATCGCTTTGCCATTATTGCCGACGATAAACGACCCAATCCCTGCACCGGCAATAATCACCAGTTCAGCGGGTTGATAGAGTGCTCCAAGGCTTCCACCGGTCATCAAATAACCGCCGAAAACTGTACCGAGAACAACCAGGTAACCTAATAAGATAAGCACGACATCATCCTTCCACTGTTGACCATGACAGGATGTTCAGTCATCAGGCGTTAACGCGCGATTGGGGCAAAAAAAAGCAGCGGTACGTCGTTACCGCTGCTGGAATGTTGCGCCACACCGTATCAGTTAAACAGCCTGTACTCTCTGTTCATCCAGCAGTTGTGGGATAATATCGGCAGGATTCTGGGAAAGTTTACGTCTTTTTACTGCCCGGGATGGCGGTTGACATAAGCTGCAGGCAAAGCTGCCAACAGGCTGGTGAGCGTGGGTAATAAAATTGCCGCCGCAGCAGTTGCAGCTGGAAAGTTGCAGTAATCCACTTTCAACAAACCGCACCAATGTCCAGGCACGGGTTAATGCCAGCAGTGGTCCTTCTTCTGCTTGTGGGCACTGTTCAAGGTATAAACGGTAGGCTTTGATCACCGCATCGACGCCATTACACAAACCTGTTTTCAGTAAAAACTGCCATGCATTACAGAACATCGAAGCATGAACGTTTTGTTCCCAGGTCATAAACCAGTCGGTTGAGAATGGCAGCATGCCTTTCGGCGGTGGGCTTCCGCGCAGTTCTTTATAAAGTTTTATCAGGCGTCCGCGACTTAACTGTGTTTCGCTTTCCAGCATCTGCAAACGAGCGCCCAGGGTGATCAATTCCATTGCCAGCTGAATATCCCGCGCTTCCTGAACAATGCTTTTTTCACTCATGATCAGGCTCTTTTCTTGCGCAGCGCTTCTTCAGGCTGATTAACATCATTCAGCAAGCGTGTTGAGAGCATGATGCCGGTATGAATTTGCTGGAGATCGTCAACGCGGGAATCTTGCGTCAACTGAGTAATCGTCTGGTGGCTGTCAAAACGGAAGTGACAAACCAGTTGATTGGTTTCTGCCAGCTTAACCATTTGCGGAAGAGTCAGTGCCGCTAACGTTGTCGCCATTTCTTCATTTATGCCGAGACGAAACATAGCGGACGCTTTGTCCTGAACAATCAAACGCTGTGCAAGTAGTAAATATGACAAGTTGATGTCATAAATGTGTTTCAGCAACTCGGAGGTATGCATTATTCCCACCCAGAATAACCAACTTTATTTTTATGCGGTTTCACCGCACCCCGTGATGTCGCCGGGAAGCCCCGGTAAAAAATAATTAGCATTAGAATAGTTGCGATAAGCTGCAATAAGCAGAACCACCTTTTTGGTTTAATATGTCCTTACAAATAGAAATGGGTCTTTACACTTATCTAAGATTTTTCCTAAATCGACGCAACTGTACTCGTCACTACACGCACATACAACGGAGGGGGGCTGCGATTTTCAATAATGTGTGATGCAGATCACACAAAACACTCAAT
>NZ_SJWV01000719.1:0-291 GCF_004352695.1 Escherichia sp. KCJ4928 | reverse complement strand
TTCTTATTTTGCAGTCGTCTTCATTCATTACCACGTCCAGACGCCAGTGCAGCTTATTCTCCACGTGCCAGTGGTTTCGGATTGCTGTGGCGAACTTCTCTGCGGTTAAATCAGCGGAACTGATATAGTATCTGACCGTCATTTCTGGCTCTTTCTTTTGTTCTGCTATTATGGACCGAAAGGAGACTGCCACGCATAATTTCTTCAGCCCTTTCCATTCAAACGTGAAATCAATAAGTTCATCAGGGACATCGCAAACAATATGAAGACGGATTTCTTCTCTGCCGTGAC
>NZ_SJWV01000718.1:0-291 GCF_004352695.1 Escherichia sp. KCJ4928 | reverse complement strand
ACTGGCAGTCTCCTTTGAGTTCCCGGCCGGACCGCTGGCAACAAAGGATAAGGGTTGCGCTCGTTGCGGGACTTAACCCAACATTTCACAACACGAGCTGACGACAGCCATGCAGCACCTGTCTCACAGTTCCCGAAGGCACCAATCCATCTCTGGAAAGTTCTGTGGATGTCAAGACCAGGTAAGGTTCTTCGCGTTGCATCGAATTAAACCACATGCTCCACCGCTTGTGCGGGCCCCCGTCAATTCATTTGAGTTTTAACCTTGCGGCCGTACTCCCCAGGCGGTCGA
>NZ_SJWV01000717.1:0-294 GCF_004352695.1 Escherichia sp. KCJ4928 | reverse complement strand
TGATTTTGAAAATGGTATTCCTGTTCACGATACCATTGCCAGAGTTGTATCCTGTATCAGTCCTGCAAAATTTCACGAGTGCTTTATTAACTGGATGCGTGACTGCCATTCTTCAGATGATAAAGACTTCATTGCAATTGATGGAAAAACGCTCCGACACTCTTATTACAAGAGTCGCCGCAGGGGAGCGATTCATGTCATTAGTGCGTTCTCAACAATGCACAGTCTGGTCATCGGACAGATCAAGACGGATGAGAAATCTAATGAGATTACAGCTATCCCAGAACTTCTTAA
>NZ_SJWV01000716.1:0-295 GCF_004352695.1 Escherichia sp. KCJ4928 | reverse complement strand
GCTTTAACGGTGGTGTTCTGAACGGTGTTCCTTCTGCATATCACTGGTATACCGAACGGTATGGCGTGAAGTGGCCTTGTGGGTATGACCTGAATATCAGCAGTCAGGGGGAAAACTTCATTCAGGTTGATTTCGACACGCCGTGGTGTCAGCCGGAAAGCGACGTTGTTGCAGAATTAAGCCGCCGTTTCAGCTGCACGCTGGAGCACTGGTATGCCGAACAGGGCTGTGATTTCTGTGGCTGGCAGTTGTATGAGCGCGGAGAGCTCGTTGATGTGCTGTGGGGGGAGCTGGA
>NZ_SJWV01000715.1:0-295 GCF_004352695.1 Escherichia sp. KCJ4928 | reverse complement strand
CGCTTACCACTTTGTGATTCATGACTGGGGTGAAGTCGTAACAAGGTAACCGTAGGGGAACCTGCGGTTGGATCACCTCCTTACCTTAAAGAAGCGTTCTTTGTAGTGCTCACACAGATTGTCTGATAGAAAGTGAAAAGCAAGGCGTCTTGCGAAGCAGACTGATACGTCCCCTTCGTCTAGAGGCCCAGGACACCGCCCTTTCACGGCGGTAACAGGGGTTCGAATCCCCTAGGGGACGCCACTTGCTGGTTTGTGAGTGAAAGTCACCTGCCTTAATATCTCAAAACTCATC
>NZ_SJWV01000714.1:0-296 GCF_004352695.1 Escherichia sp. KCJ4928 | reverse complement strand
TGCCGTGGCAGCAACCTGTCGGGCAGGTGCTGCCGCAGAAGCCGGCAGCAAAGCCGCCTGGGAGCGGGCGCGCACAGCCAGCCAGGCATGGTCACAGCGAGAAAACGACGTCGCCTCCTCCCTGCAGTCCTGCCTGTCCCGCATTAAGGACGTCAGCATCACTCTTCCGCAATTCCCCAGCCTGGACAAAATCCTTCGCGATCTGGAAAACCAGGTCTGTGATGCCGTCGTGGATCGGGTGAATGAACATCTGCCGGGGAATATCGACCCCTGGAAAGACTATAACCTTTGAACAG
>NZ_SJWV01000713.1:0-297 GCF_004352695.1 Escherichia sp. KCJ4928 | reverse complement strand
CGATATGCAGCCCCTGCCCCACGGTTCCGTACTGCCCCTTTGACAGGTCCGCTTTCGGATGGTTAAGACGGCTCATGTCCTGCACATCATGCAGACAATGGTCCGCCGGAATGATGTCGTTATATTTACAGGCGACACCGCCCGGTGTCACCGTACTGCGGCGCGCCAGTTGCTTAATACGCGGGTCCGGACGGTCATATGTCTCCGGCAGCGGAAGACCTTCACCATACGACATGCCATTTGACTGCCCTGCCAGAACCACAACAAAGTAATACTCCGGGTCGCTGGTGGCACTGA
>NZ_SJWV01000712.1:0-297 GCF_004352695.1 Escherichia sp. KCJ4928 | reverse complement strand
CGATATGCAGCCCCTGCCCCACGGTTCCGTACTGCCCCTTTGACAGGTCCGCTTTCGGATGGTTAAGACGGCTCATGTCCTGCACATCATGCAGACAATGGTCCGCCGGAATGATGTCGTTATATTTGCATGCTGCACCGCCCGGTGTCACCGTACTGCGGCGCGCCAGCTGCTTAATACGCGGGTCCGGACGGTCATATGTCTCCGGCAGCGGAAGACCTTCACCATACGACATGCCATTTGACTGCCCTGCCAGAACCACAACAAAGTAATACTCCGGGTCGCTGGTGGCACTGA
>NZ_SJWV01000711.1:0-298 GCF_004352695.1 Escherichia sp. KCJ4928 | reverse complement strand
TCATGATACAGCCCGGATCATGTTTGTTGATGTCATTCCGCATCATCACCGAGTCATACATGGGCCGGAGAGGGGAAATAAAGCTGCTGTAGGTCAGCAGGGTTTTCTTGACCCCAAGCGCCTTCATACCGCCGGGCATCAGATCCATCCGGATACGCCAGGGGATTGCGTGGGGCACATCCCTGACCAGCTGGTTGAATGTCCGCAGATTCTGGGGTGGCAGGGTAATGGCGACCATACCGTGCCAGAGGTCACCGGCCTTTATCAGGCTGCCGTGTGTTTCAGGCTGTGTGGTGAA
>NZ_SJWV01000710.1:0-299 GCF_004352695.1 Escherichia sp. KCJ4928 | reverse complement strand
CAGTGCCGTGAACGCGCAGTTCAGCGCCACAGAGAACGAACTTGCCCGGCGGCAGGAAGAGCTGCTCTGGAAGCTGGTCAAAGGGCGGATACTGTACCCGTCGCTGACGGCGCTTTGCGTCACGGTCGGGATTTTTCTGGCGTCATGGGGGTTGATTCAGTGGCAGGAAAGCCGTATTGCGGCGAACATCCTGGCTATCAGGGACCAGGAAGAGACGCTGGCGAAACTCCGGGAAAAAACATGGGGTGTGACGTATCACGAGGGCAGGAACGGGAAATTTCTGGTGTTGCCGTCCGGGG
>NZ_SJWV01000070.1:0-20204 GCF_004352695.1 Escherichia sp. KCJ4928 | reverse complement strand
ATACGGTTAAATATATTTTTTAAGTTCGGCGGGGAGGGTGTTCCCGCCGAAATATTATTGCTTATGCCTGGTGTAAAATAGTTAATACCGTGCGTAAATCATTTACCGAGATTTGCCCTGGTGCAGAGGCTTTTTTTACCGCACCAAAAGTTGCCGCCGAGCCAAATACTTCACCAGCCAGACGAGAAATTACGCCAGTTTTTGCCATCGACATCGTGATGATTGGACGATCGGCATACTGCTCCTGCATCTCCAGGGTCGCGGTAAGCAACGTCAGCACATCGCTGGTACTTTGCGGCATCAGCGCAATCTTAGGAATATCGGCGTCGAAGGACTGCATTTTGCGCAGACGGGCAATGATTTCTTCGGCTTCCGGCGTTTTATGGAAGTCATGGTTGGACATGACAACTTTCACATCATGCGCGTGGGCGTAGGCGACGGTTTCTTTAACCTGATCATCGCCGGTAAATAACTCCAGATCGATCATATCAACCAGGCCGCTGTCGATGGCTGCACGATTGAGAGCAATATAAGCCTCGGTGGAAATCGCCTGCTCGCCGCCTTCTTTGGCACTGCGGAAGGTAAACAGCAGCGGTTTTTCTGGCATGGTTTCACGGAGAATTTTTGCCGCCGCCATGACAGACTCCACATTGGAGAGGTCGGCAAAGTGGTCCACACGCCATTCCAGAATATCAAAGTCCGCTTCACGATAGGCGAGAGCTTCGGATTTCACGCGGGCGATATCTTTCGCCATCAGCGAGACGATGATTTTAGGTGCGCCCGTACCAATGACGAGATCTTTTACAGTTACGGTTTTCATTTTTTACCCTTTCTGCACGCGGTCAGCCTGTCAGGCACCGAACCCCATGACCTGTTTAACATATTCCAGAGGGAAATCTTTGCCAGTCCATAACGTGAACTGTTCAGCCCCTTGCCACAACAACATGCCGTATCCATCAATCGTTTTGCAACCAGCTTGTTGCGCCTGCTGCAATAACTTCGTCATATGCGGGTTATACACGCATTCAGTGACCAGCAGTCCCGGATGTAACAGACTGATATCATTAACTAATGATTCATTCTCAAGGGGTTTCATACCCACTTTTGTGCCATTGGTTAAAATGTCGGCGGAAGCCAGGGCTTCAGCAAAGGCTTGCTGATCGGCGAGATCGGTAACCGTGACGACACAATCGGTGTTTTCGTTAACCCGCTGCGCGAAGGCGAGGGCTTTATCGAAGAACTCATCCCGACGGTTAAAGAGTTTAATTTCTTTTAAACCTTCAATTGCCCCCTGCGCGCCAATCGCCGTTGAGGCACCTCCGGCCCCTAACAGCACCATTGTTTTGCCTTTGATATCAAAACCGCTCTCTTTAATGGCGCGAATATGGCCCGTGCCGTCGGTGTTATAGCCGCGCAGGTAGCCATCATCATTAACGATGGTGTTGATGGCACCCACCAGTTTGGCTGCTGGCGTTAATTCATCAACATATTCACACGCCAGTTGTTTGTTCGGCATTGATATACCAGTTCCGCGCATTTTGAGGGCTTTTAATCCTTCAATTGCTCCGGGAAAACTATCGTTATCCACTTCAAAGGCCATATAGGTAAATGGCAATCCCGCTTTTTCTAAGGCTTTATTCTGCATTTCAGGCGATAAACTGTGGCGGATAGGATAGGCCATCAGCCCAATCAATTCGTATTTTGCGGTAACATCCATAATTAACTCCTTTAACCTCTATGCTTAATTGTGTTTAACCGGGTGCTAAATTTACGCTCGCCAAACCGCACATCATTCTCAGGAATAATAAAAACGCGGTAATAGCGGATAAAAACAATAATTGCGGTAATCAGGGCCAGCAGCGCGAAAGTAAAATCGAGAACAATGATATATTGAAGGCCGATGTTCGACAGATAACCGGTAATCAGCGGAATAACAAAGTTAGCCAGTCCACCCATCATCATATAAATACTGGTGACTTTGGCTTTGCTTTTTGGGAAAAACTCTGACATGACCGAAACACCGAGCTGTAAAATGCCGCCAGCTGCTGAGAAACCGATAACAAAGGCGCCGGCATTACACACCAGTGGAGAAGGGTACAGGTAGATAATGGCTGCTGTTATTGTTGCCAGTGCAGAGTTAAATACATTAGCCCAGATGGGCCGGACCATTTTTTTCAGTAGTGCGGCAAAAATAAAGACACAGACCAACGAGCCCATACTGTAATAAGAGATGGTTTTTAATGCCTCAGCTTCTGACATACCAGCAAAAGCCATCGCATATTTGGGCATCCACACCACAATCACATAAAAGGTCGAGAATGCGGCTACACCGAACAGTACCGATGAAACACCTTCCAGCCAGACTAACGGTTTGCTGTTCATTTGCGGTAATTCATTAGCTACGCTGGCGTCCACCAACTGGCTGGGGAATTTGCTTTTCAACAGCATCAGCGTGATCAGTACAAACAGAATACCCGGAATAATCAGCCCATAGCCGTACCAGATATTATTGAGCAACATATAGCTCACCAGCATTGGGTAGAACATTTGCCCAAATGACACCATCGCTTTAACCAGTATGACCGCCGAACCAGAGGCTTTCGGAAAGCATTCCATGAGCGCGGGGTAGCCACCCGTATCCAGCGCTGAGTTAGCGATACCTACGCACACTGCCAGACCGTAGGCGAGAGTTAAATTCGGGCAAGCGGGAATACCAAAGAAGAATAGCAGATACATTATTACTGCCATTAATATCACCGCCGACGACCAAACTTATCGGAGATCACACCGAAGAATAAAATACTGATCAATCGCCCCAAACCAATACCGGAAATTAAGTAGGCAATGCCCGCGTTGTCAGTGGAAAACTTTTCCGCCAGAGATGACATGTTTTGGGCAAGCGTAATAACACTAATGCCGTGCAGGAAGTAGCTGAAGTAAATACAAAGAACAGCCAGGATAAATGGCGTGCTGAAAGCCTTATTTTGAGACATTTTCACAGCTCCTTGCTGAAAGATAATTTCGTTACCGTACGTATTGTTCTTCGACGGTTTACATAATTACTATACTGAAGATGATTTTCCCTGGGTACATGGCATAAAGTTTATGTTTCCAGGAATATTGCATGTCATAGTTTGTTTTTGATCGCGATTTTCCTTAGTTAGCGCAGAAAGAGTTATTTATCCGTAAGATCTTGCATGACCTGAAAAGAATATTGCATTACCCACCCGGAGCGACATTTTCCTTTAGCGAGTGATGCCGCGTTTTTTTGCGGCTGCGTAAGCCGATAAACAGTGCCAGTAAAAAACCGATGGCAGCGATGGCGGTATCGAACCACATAATATCGGCAATACTTCTTTGGGACAGATGAGCCGTAATCAACGGAATAGTAAAGGTCGCAATACTGCCCGCACTGTAATAGATCCCTGTAGCTTTACCTTTAGCGTAAGGGAAACGTTCAGCCATTAACGTCAGGCCAATTTGCACAACACCTCCAGCAGAGGTAAAACCAATGACAAAAGCAAATATTATCACCACATAAAATGTGGGATGCAGGCAGACGGTAAACAGAGCAATAAATGAGATAAAGGTGTACAGCATCAGTAATGTTGTTGGGCGAACGGTATTACGAATGAGTGGAGCGGTAATAAATACACAAAGCAGCGAACCCACGGTGTAGATACTGAGTAGTTTAATCGACATAGTGTATGACATGCCTGCAACAAATTGTCCGTACTGTGCCAGCCACTGGCTAACCAGATAAAACGTTGCCATTGAGATATAGCCATATAAGGTATAACTGGCTAAATCGATAATTGAACAGCGATGTTCCGTAGAGCTGGTGGTTTTCTTTATGACAGGTAAGCGATGACCCGGATGGGGTGGGAACGTACAACGGTATAAAAACAGAGCGTTAATAAACATAATGCCTGCAGCAATCATAAAGGACCAACCGAACCACAGTTCAGCCCACACTAACAGGCTAATGATTAGCGGTAATAAAAATTGTCCGCTGGAAACAAATGCTTTAATTAAAATATTGGCTGTCCCAGGTGAGCGTGGAAAAGCTTCCATCAAACTGGGATAAGTGCCTGCATCGAGAAAACTGTTTGCCATTCCTGCCAGAAAGCCAAAAACATAAGCGATAATGATGTTATTGGTGTGCAGGATGCCAAAAAAGAAGGCCATATAGCAGCACATCCCGAGCATGATAAAAGGGCGGCGACCAAAGCGATCGGATAATAATCCTGCAAAAAGCAAGACACTTAATCGACCAATGCCCAGCGATGAGATAACTATCGAGACACCCGCGGCATTAGTCTGCCAAAGTGTCTCCAGCGAGGCCATATTCAGGCTCATCAAAATGACGCCCATACCATGCACCAGGTAATTAAAATACAACCCAAGTGCGGTAGGGTAATAGGGATTTTTCATAGGTTCTACTTAGCAAAGGTGCTTTAAAAAGTGTAGCGATGTTGTGTCAGTATCCGTTCATTATTGTTGTAACAACGACAATTCCTTTTTGTGGAGAAATTAACAAAGCCGCTCCAGATCGTGTGCATATAATTCAGCGGCTACCGATTGATAGATCTTCCAGTCAATAAAATTGCCATCAGGGTAGACTTGTTGAAACGCGGTTAAGTCGGGGAAAAAACGCATGGTGTTGTTGCCGATGCGGTTATTTATTTTCTCTATGATGGCATGAAGATGTTTTTTTCGTTGCTGACGCATAGCCAACAGTTGCTCGACTACACGATCAGGAATGGCGCATTTGCCATTTTCCCACTGACGCCAGCTTTCACTGTCACCGGTCTGGGCAATCCAGGTCGCGCATTCATCAATAGTCATGGCAAAAATATGGCGAAGTGCCTGGAGTTCATAAGCGTTCATCGTGTAATGGCTGCATGAAATAAACAATAAAATATAAATAACATTATCAGCCTGCTGACGGCTTGAAGAGAGTCACAGTATCTTGTGCAACATTATTGGAAAGAGTGAGGGGCGAGGTAGCGAAGCGGAAAAATGTTAAAAAAAAGCCCATCGTGGGAGATGGGCAAAGACTACACACAGCAATTCGTTGTTTCACTCAGGGGATTTCCATGCTTATAAATCAATATGTTGATTTATAACCGTAAGCTAATAGTAGGCATACGGACTTTTTGCGTCGATCAGATTCGTCTCATTAGTTTAAAAACTGTAAAGAATTTGCGACAGGTACTACCAGCTGAATGGCGGTAAGCAGGAAAATATGGGGAAGAGCAAGCAAATATCAATTAGCGGGGGTTAACAATCAGGCGGCAGAGCCGCCTGATGAGAAATTACTTATTCGGTTTCTCGATTTCGCCAAGTTCTTCGAGAATTTCTTCCGGTTGGTCCGTCGGCGGCGGGACTTCTTCCACCCACGCGGCAAACAGACGCCAGGAAACGGCTAACAGAACCGGACCAATAAACAGACCGATCATCCCGAAAGCAATCAAACCACCAATAACACCAGAGAGGATCAGGATCAGCGGTAAATCGGCACCCATGCGAATTAACATTGGGCGGATGACGTTATCCAGCGTGCCAACCACACCGCTCCACACTAACAATACCGTTCCCCAGGTGGTATCGCCAGTCCAGTAGAGCCAGATAATCGCCGGAATCAGTACCGGCAACGGGCCAAGCTGGACAAGGCAGGAGAGGATCATTAACACCGTTAGCAACGTTGCATAAGGTACGCCGGATACGGCGAGGCCGATACCGCCAAGCACTGCCTGTACTAACGCCGTCACCACCACACCCAGCGCCACCGCGCGGATAGCCTGTGCCGCCAGCAGTACGGCGGCATCTCCGCGAACGCCTGCCAGACGGGTTGCAAAATGGCGAATGCCTTGTGCCACCTGTTCACCGCGCCAGTACAGCAGGGCACTGAAGAGAAGCATCAGCGCACAATGCACCATAAAGCGCCCGATATGCGCCGCCTGCCCAACGAACCAGGTGGTGGTGGTGCCAATATAAGGGCGGACTTTCGCCATGATCGCCGTCCCCCCCATATCCAGCAAGTTGTGCCAGCCTGCATACAGCTTCGCGCCAATCACCGGAATGGTATTAAGCCACGCCAGATCGGGTAACGTCATGTCGCCGCTGGAAATGGCTTTAATTAGCGGGCCGCTGCCGTCGACGATACTGTTAACCAGCAAAGCAATAGGGATGATAAACACCATCACTAATAACAGCGTCATCACCAGAACGGCGAGAGAGCGGCGGCCAAACATGATCTTTTGCAAACGTAACAATACCGGCCAGGTGGCGATAACCACCGTACCGGCCCATGCAAAGCCGAGAATAAAGGGTTGAACAATCCACAGACATGCCACAATCATGATGGCTAAAAACAGCACCGAAAGCAGAATTTGTGCGACATCCCTGGGCTGACGAACATTTACCATAACTACTTTTCACCTTTTTTGTGCGTCAAATCGTCGACGCGACGTGAACACGCGAAACTCACCTGCATAATGATGAGCAATTTCAGCGGTTTTTAACAGGCCGATTCTGCCCTTAATTCTGATGGGCGTGTTAGAAAAAAATGTGGTACAACAACTCAGGCAACACGCAAACGATTTACTCGTCGTATTTCAAGTTGCATGTGCTGCGGCTACGTTCGTTCACCCCAGTCACTTACTATTGTAAGCTCCTGGAGTTCACTCGCTTGCCGCCTTCCTGCAACTCGAAATCCATAGAGTAAATAAACATCACCTTTCAGTGCGCTATTGCAGCCGCCTGAAAGAATAGTGTATCGACCTACATCACAGACCGCAGGAAAGGGTCAATATAATGATTCCACAGATTTCCCAGGCACCCGGCGTCGTTCAACTGGTGCTTAATTTTTTGCAAGAGCTGGAGCAACAAGGTTTTACCGGCGATACGGCGACAAGTTATGCCGATCGTCTGACAATGTCGACCGACAACAGTATTTACCAACTTCTCCCCGATGCGGTGGTATTTCCGCGTTCAACCGCAGATGTGGCGCTGATCGCCCGTCTTGCCGCGCAGGAACGCTATTCATCGCTGATCTTTACCCCCCGCGGCGGCGGCACCGGCACTAACGGTCAGGCGCTCAACCAGGGGATTATTGTTGATATGTCCCGCCATATGAACCGCATCATCGAAATTAACCCTGAAGAGGGCTGGGTGCGCGTTGAGGCCGGGGTGATAAAAGATCAACTCAATCAGTACCTGAAACCGTTCGGCTACTTTTTTGCGCCGGAACTTTCGACCAGCAACCGGGCAACGCTCGGTGGGATGATCAATACCGATGCATCCGGTCAGGGATCGCTGGTCTATGGCAAAACGTCAGATCACGTACTTGGCGTACGCGCGGTGTTGTTGGGGGGCGATATTCTCGATACGCAACCTTTACCCGTCGAATTGGCGGAAACGCTGGGTAAATCCAATACCACAATCGGGCGAATTTATAACACGGTTTATCAACGTTGCCGTCAGCAACGCCAGTTAATTATCGACAACTTCCCCAAACTTAACCGCTTTCTTACCGGTTACGATCTGCGTCATGTCTTTAACGATGAGATGACCGAGTTCGACCTGACGCGCATTCTGACGGGTTCAGAAGGGACGCTGGCCTTTATTACCGAAGCGCGGCTGGATATTACGCCCTTGCCTAAAGTGCGCCGTCTGGTGAACGTCAAATATGACTCTTTTGACTCCGCGCTGCGTAACGCGCCGTTTATGGTTGAGGCGCGGGCGCTTTCGGTAGAGACGGTGGACTCAAAAGTGCTGAATCTGGCGCGGGAAGATATTGTCTGGCATTCCGTCAGCGAGTTGATTACCGATGTGCCTGACAAAGAGATGCTCGGGCTGAACATTGTGGAGTTTGCTGGTGATGATGAGGCGCTGATTGACGAGCGAGTTAATGCTCTCTGTGTGCGGCTTGATGAGCTGATTGCCAGCCAACAGGCAGGTGTGATTGGCTGGCAGGTGTGCCGCGAGCTGGCGGGTGTTGAACGTATCTATGCGATGCGTAAAAAAGCCGTTGGTCTGCTTGGCAATGCCAAAGGTGCCGCTAAGCCAATTCCGTTTGCTGAGGATACCTGCGTACCGCCGGAACATCTGGCCGATTATATTGCTGAATTTCGCGCGCTGCTCGACAGCCACGGCTTAAGCTACGGTATGTTCGGTCACGTCGACGCAGGTGTCTTGCACGTCCGTCCAGCGCTGGATATGTGCGATCCTCAACAAGAGATTTTGATGAAGCAAATCTCTGATGACGTAGTGGCGCTGACTGCGAAATACGGTGGTTTGTTGTGGGGCGAGCACGGCAAAGGTTTTCGCGCTGAATACAGCCCGGCGTTTTTCGGTGAGGAACTTTTTGCAGAACTGCGCAAAGTGAAAGCGGCATTTGACCCGCATAACCGACTCAACCCAGGGAAGATTTGCCCGCCAGAAGGTCTCGATGCGCCGATGATGAAAGTGGACGCGGTGAAGCGCGGTACATTCGATCGGCAGATCCCCATTGCGGTACGCCAGCAGTGGCGCGGTGCGATGGAGTGTAACGGCAACGGTTTATGCTTCAACTTTGATGCCAGTAGTCCGATGTGTCCGTCGATGAAGATCACCCAGAACCGGATTCATTCACCGAAAGGGCGCGCAACGCTGGTGCGTGAATGGCTGCGTTTGTTGGCGGATCGCGGCGTTGATCCACTCAAACTGGAACAAGAACTGCCTGAATCCGGCGTCAGTTTGCGGACGTTAATTGCCCGCACGCGCAATAGCTGGCATGCGAATAAAGGCGAATATGACTTCTCACACGAAGTCAAAGAGGCGATGTCGGGCTGTCTGGCCTGTAAAGCGTGTTCGACCCAGTGCCCCATCAAAATTGATGTGCCGGAGTTTCGCTCTCGTTTTCTGCAGCTCTATCACACCCGTTATTTACGCCCGCTGCGCGACCACCTCGTCGCTACGGTCGAGAGCTACGCGCCGCTGATGGCACGCGCGCCGAAAACCTTTAACTTCTTCATTAACCAGCCGCTGGTGCGCAAACTCTCGGAAAAACATATCGGCATGGTTGATTTGCCGCTGCTGTCGGTCCCCTCGCTACAACAACAAATGGTGGGGCATCGCTCGGCAAACATGACGCTGGAACAGCTTGAATCTCTCAATGCAGAGCAGAAAGCGCGCACAGTGTTGGTGGTGCAGGACCCCTTTACCAGCTATTACGATGCGCAAGTGGTGGCGGATTTTGTCCGTCTGGTCGAAAAATTAGGTTTCCAGCCTGTGTTACTGCCATTTTCGCCAAATGGCAAAGCCCAGCATATTAAAGGTTTTCTTAATCGTTTTGCGAAGACGGCGATAAAGACGGCGGATTTCCTCAACCGTATGGCGAAGCTGGGTATGCCAATGGTGGGCGTCGATCCGGCGCTGGTACTTTGTTATCGCGATGAATATAAACTGGCGCTGGGCGAGGAACGTGGCGAGTTTAACGTCTTACTGGCGAATGAATGGCTGGCAAGCGCACTTGAGTCACAGCCAGTGGCTACAGTCAGCGGTGAATCATGGTATTTCTTTGGTCACTGTACCGAAGTTACCGCCTTGCCGGGTGCGCCAGCACAATGGGCCGCGATATTTGCCCGTTTTGGCGCGAAACTGGAAAATGTCAGCGTGGGTTGCTGCGGCATGGCAGGGACTTACGGACATGAAGCGAAAAACCATAAAAATTCGCTCGGGATCTATGAGTTATCCTGGCATCAGGCTATGCAGCGACTGCCGCGTAACCGCTGTCTGGCGACCGGATATTCCTGCCGTAGCCAGGTAAAACGGGTTGAAGGCACGGGGGTACGCCATCCTGTGCAGGCTTTACTGGAGATTATTAAATGATATGGAAACGGAAAATCACCCTGGAAGCACTGAATGCTATGGGTGAAGGAAACATGGTGGGGTTCCTGGATATTCGCTTTGAACATATTGGTGATGACACCCTTGAAGCGACAATGCCAGTAGACTCGCGGACAAAGCAGCCTTTCGGGTTGCTGCATGGAGGAGCATCCGTGGTACTGGCCGAAAGTATCGGTTCCGTTGCCGGTTATTTATGTACCGAAGGTGAGCAAAAAGTGGTTGGTCTGGAAATCAATGCTAACCACGTCCGCTCGGCACGAGAAGGGCGGGTGCGCGGGGTATGCAAACCGTTGCATCTCGGTTCGCGTCACCAGGTCTGGCAGATTGAAATCTTCGATGAGAAAGGGCGTTTGTGCTGTTCGTCACGATTGACGACCGCCATTTTGTGACGTTGTCACCAGAAAAGTGTGACGCATATTGCCTTTGGTCATTATCTGCACAGTAAACGGTGGTATACTGTGCAGGTCTTGTCTAAAAGCGAGGATGCTATGTCTACTCAACTTGATCCCACCCAGCTGGCCATTGAATTTTTACGCCGTGACCAGAGCAATCTTTCACCTGCCCAATATCTCAAACGTCTGAAACAACTAGAACTTGAATTTGCTGACCTGCTTACTCTCTCTTCTGCTGAATTAAAAGAAGAAATCTACTTTGCCTGGCGTCTGGGCGTGCATTGATCCTGACTTAATGCCGCAAGTTCGCCAAATCGACCTGGATTAACCTCCGTCCAGGTTCGATGACCTTCTTAATACTGCTTATCTACCGCCTGATATTGTTCAAAAATAATACTAATCGCAGTTTGTGTTAAAACGGCGGGTTAGCTTTATGAGATTATTCTTATCGCCCCTTCAAGAGCTAAGCCACTGAGAGTGCCGGAGATAAGCGCCGGATGGGGTAGAAACCCTTAAGCCTGTGTTGCACAGACTTAAGGGTTTTCTTATTTCTGAACGCTGCACTTTTTTACCTATCTCTTAAATAGTCATTTTCAATACAACTTTTTCTTTTTCATCACAGCCTTAATGCTCCTTAGATAATAACCATTATCTAACAATGAGATACCTAATTCTTAGCGTGCCTGTTAACCCACACATCAGGGTCTATGCTTATTAAAAGCAGGCAAAAAGCATGTTTTACGGTAAAGCCCCTGCGTTTGCTGGGTTGTACTGATAATCATTATCACTAACATGCTGTTATACGCTGAAAGCGATGAAGTGAGGTAAATCGATGGACATGCATTCAGGAACCTTTAACCCACAAGATTTCGCCTGGCAAGGCTTAACGCTGACACCCGCAGCGGCGATACACATCCGTGAGCTGGTGGCAAAGCAGCCGGGTATGGTCGGCGTGCGCTTAGGCGTGAAGCAAACGGGCTGCGCGGGCTTTGGCTATGTGCTCGACAGTGTTAGCGAGCCGGACAAAGACGATCTGCTGTTTGAACACGACGGCGCGAAGCTGTTTGTCCCGCTGCAAGCGATGCCGTTTATTGATGGCACGGAAGTCGATTTCGTTCGTGAAGGACTTAATCAGATATTCAAATTTCACAACCCTAAAGCCCAGAATGAATGTGGCTGTGGCGAAAGCTTTGGGGTATAGGCGGTACTATGTCTCGTAATACTGAAGCAACTGACGATGTCAAAACCTGGACCGGCGGCCCGCTGAATTATAAAGAAGGATTCTTCACCCAGTTAGCCACCGATGAGCTGGCAAAGGGGATAAACGAAGAGGTGGTGCGCGCAATTTCGGCGAAGCGTAATGAGCCGGAGTGGATGCTGAAGTTTCGTCTAAACGCCTATCGCGCATGGCTGGAGATGGAAGAACCGCACTGGTTGAAAGCGCACTACGACAAGCTGAATTATCAGGATTACAGCTACTACTCAGCACCATCGTGCGGTAATTGTGACGACACTTGCGCGTCTGAACCTGGCGCGAACGCCTTTTTAAGTAAAGAGGTGGAGGCGGCGTTTGAGCAGTTGGGCGTTCCCGTGCGGGAAGGCAAAGAGGTGGCGGTGGATGCCATTTTCGACTCAGTTTCGGTTGCCACTACTTATCGCGAAAAACTGGCGGAGCAGGGAATTATTTTCTGTTCCTTTGGTGAGGCGATCCACGATCACCCGGAACTGGTGCGTAAATATCTCGGCACCGTGGTGCCGGGGAATGACAACTTCTTTGCCGCGCTTAATGCGGCGGTAGCCTCTGACGGTACGTTTATTTATGTGCCTAAAGGCGTGCGCTGCCCGATGGAACTTTCCACCTATTTTCGCATTAACGCGGAAAAAACCGGGCAGTTTGAGCGCACCATTCTGGTGGCCGACGAAGACAGCTACGTCAGCTACATTGAAGGCTGTTCCGCTCCGGTGCGTGACAGCTATCAGTTACACGCGGCAGTGGTGGAAGTCATCATCCATAAAAACGCCGAGGTGAAATATTCCACGGTACAAAACTGGTTCCCTGGCGATAACAACACCGGCGGTATTCTCAACTTCGTCACCAAGCGTGCTTTGTGCGAAGGCGAAAACAGCAAAATGTCATGGACGCAATCAGAAACCGGGTCCGCGATTACGTGGAAATATCCCAGCTGCATTTTGCGCGGCGATAACTCCATTGGTGAGTTTTACTCAGTGGCGCTGACCAGCGGTCATCAGCAAGCGGATACCGGCACCAAGATGATCCACATCGGTAAAAACACCAAATCGACCATTATCTCGAAAGGGATCTCTGCCGGACATAGTCAGAACAGTTATCGCGGCTTAGTGAAAATCATGCCGACGGCAACCAATGCGCGCAATTTCACTCAGTGCGACTCAATGCTGATTGGCGCTAATTGTGGGGCGCATACCTTCCCGTATGTCGAATGTCGCAATAACAGCGCACAACTGGAGCACGAGGCAACGACATCACGTATTGGTGAAGATCAACTGTTTTACTGCCTGCAACGCGGGATCAGCGAAGAAGACGCCATCTCGATGATTGTTAACGGTTTCTGCAAAGACGTGTTCTCAGAACTGCCGCTGGAATTTGCCGTTGAAGCACAAAAACTCCTCGCCATCAGTCTTGAACACAGCGTCGGATAAGGAATAAACATGTTAAGTATTAAAGATTTACACGTCAGCGTGGAAGATAAAGCTATCCTGCGTGGATTAAGCCTCGACGTTCGTCCCGGCGAAGTTCACGCCATTATGGGGCCAAACGGTTCGGGCAAAAGTACCTTATCGGCAACGCTTGCCGGGCGAGAAGATTATGAAGTGACGGGCGGCACGGTTGAGTTCAAAGGCAAAGATTTGCTTGCGCTGTCGCCGGAAGATCGTGCAGGCGAAGGCATCTTTATGGCCTTCCAGTATCCGGTGGAGATTCCCGGCGTCAGTAACCAGTTTTTCCTGCAAACGGCACTTAATGCGGTGCGCAGCTATCGCAGCCAGGAAACGCTCGACCGCTTTGATTTTCAGGATTTGATGGAAGAGAAAATCGCTCTCCTGAAGATGCCGGAAGATTTATTAACCCGTTCGGTAAACGTTGGTTTTTCCGGCGGCGAGAAAAAGCGCAACGATATTTTGCAAATGGCGGTGCTGGAACCGGAGTTATGCATTCTTGATGAGTCGGACTCCGGGCTGGATATTGACGCATTAAAAGTGGTCGCCGATGGCGTGAACTCGCTGCGTGATGGCAAGCGCTCATTCATCATTGTTACGCACTACCAACGCATTCTCGACTACATCAAGCCTGATTACGTTCATGTGCTATATCAGGGACGAATTGTGAAATCCGGCGATTTCACGTTGGTCAAACAACTGGAGGAGCAGGGTTATGGCTGGCTTACCGAACAGCAGTAACGCGCTGCAACAGTGGCATCACTTGTTTGAAGCTGAAGGGACAAAACGCTCCCCGCAAGCACAGCAGCATTTACAACAATTGCTGCGTACCGGACTGCCGACACGTAAACATGAAAACTGGAAATATACGCCGCTGGAAGGGCTGACCAATAGCCAGTTTGTCAGCATTGCGGGGGAGATATCCCCACAGCAGCGTGATGCCTTAGCGTTAACGTTAGACGCTGTGCGGCTGGTATTTGTCGATGGACGTTACGTGTCAGCACTGAGCGATGCGACTGAAGGCAGCGGGTATGAAGTGAGCATTAACGACGACCGTCAGGGGGTACCCGACGCTATTCAGGCGGAAGTGTTTCTGCATTTGACGGAAAGCCTGGCACAAAGCGTGACGCATATCGCCGTGAAGCGCGGTCAACGGCCGGCAAAGCCATTGCTGTTAATGCATATTACCCAGGGCGTGGCAGGTGAAGAGGTCAACACTGCCCATTACCGACATCATCTGGATCTGGCGGAAGGTGCCGAAGCAACGGTGATCGAACATTTTGTCAGCCTTAATGATGCTCGTCACTTCACCGGCGCACGGTTCACTATCAATGTCGCAGCGAACGCCCACTTGCAGCATATCAAGCTGGCGTTTGAAAACCCGGTCAGTCACCACTTTGCCCATAACGATTTGTTGCTGGCTGACGATGCCACCGCATTTAGCCATAGTTTCCTGCTGGGTGGCGCAGTGTTACGACACAACACCAGTACGCAACTCAATGGCGAAAACAGCACGCTGCGGATCAATAGCCTGGCGATGCCGGTGAAAAACGAGGTGTGTGATACCCGTACCTGGCTGGAACACAATAAAGGTTTTTGTAACAGCCGACAGTTGCACAAAACTATCGTCAGCGACAAAGGCCGCGCGGTATTTAACGGTTTGATCAACGTCGCGCAGCACGCCATCAAAACGGATGGTCAGATGACCAACAATAATCTGCTGATGGGCAAACTGGCGGAAGTGGATACAAAACCGCAGCTGGAAATCTATGCAGATGATGTGAAATGCAGCCACGGCGCGACGGTGGGGCGTATTGATGATGAACAGATGTTCTATCTGCGCTCGCGCGGGATCAATCAGCAGGATGCCCAGCAGATGATCATTTACGCCTTTGCTGCCGAACTGACGGAAGCACTGCGTGATGAGGGGCTTAAACAGCAGGTGCTGGCCCGAATCGGTCAACGGCTGCCAGGAGGTGCAAGATGACTTTTTCCGTCGACAAAGTGCGGGCCGACTTTCCGGTGCTTTCGCGTGAGGTAAACGGTTTGCCGCTGGCTTATCTCGACAGCGCCGCCAGTGCACAGAAACCGAGCCAGGTGATTGACGCCGAGGCCGAGTTTTATCGTCATGGCTACGCGGCGGTGCATCGCGGTATTCATACCTTAAGCGCTCAGGCGACCGAGAAAATGGAGAACGTGCGCAAGCGGGCATCGCTGTTTATTAATGCCCGTTCGGCGGAAGAGCTGGTGTTCGTCCGCGGCACGACGGAAGGGATCAATCTGGTCGCCAATAGCTGGGGCAACAGCAATGTGCGGGCGGGCGATAACATCATCATCAGTCAGATGGAGCACCACGCTAACATTGTTCCCTGGCAGATGCTTTGCGCACGCGTTGGCGCAGAGCTGCGTGTGATCCCGCTCAATCCCGACGGTACGTTGCAACTGGAGACGCTGCCTACGCTGTTTGATGAGAAAACTCGCCTGCTGGCAATTACTCATGTCTCCAACGTGCTTGGCACAGAAAATCCACTGGCGGAAATGATCACGCTTGCGCACCAGCATGGCGCAAAAGTGCTGGTGGATGGCGCTCAGGCGGTGATGCATCATCCGGTGGATGTTCAGGCGCTGGATTGCGACTTTTACGTGTTCTCCGGGCATAAACTGTATGGCCCCACCGGAATTGGCATTCTTTATGTGAAAGAAGCCTTGTTGCAGGAGATGCCGCCGTGGGAAGGGGGCGGTTCTATGATCGCCACCGTCAGCCTGAGTGAAGGCACAACCTGGACCAAAGCACCTTGGCGGTTTGAAGCCGGTACACCCAATACCGGGGGCATCATTGGTCTTGGCGCGGCGCTGGAGTATGTTTCGGCGCTGGGGCTTAATAACATAGCCGAGTATGAACAGAATCTGATGCACTACGCGCTATCACAGCTGGAATCTGTACCGGATCTCACTCTCTATGGTCCGCAGAACAGGCTTGGCGTTATTGCTTTTAATCTTGGTAAACACCACGCCTATGATGTTGGCAGTTTTCTCGATAACTACGGCATTGCTGTGCGTACCGGACATCACTGCGCTATGCCATTAATGGCCTATTACAACGTCCCTGCTATGTGTCGGGCGTCGCTGGCCATGTATAACACCCATGAAGAAGTGGATCGTCTGGTGACCGGACTGCAACGTATTCACCGTCTGCTGGGATAACAGGGAGGCACTATGGCTTTATTGCCGGATAAAGAAAAATTGCTGCGTAATTTTTTACGCTGCGCCAATTGGGAAGAGAAATATCTCTACATTATTGAGCTGGGCCAGCGTCTGCCAGAATTACGCGACGAAGACCGAAGCCCACAAAATAGCATTCAGGGCTGCCAGAGTCAGGTGTGGATTGTCATGCGCCAGAATGCGCAGGGAATTATTGAATTGCAGGGCGACAGCGATGCGGCGATTGTGAAAGGGCTTATTGCGGTCGTATTTATTCTCTACGATCAGATGACGCCGCAGGATATTGTCAATTTCGATGTGCGTCCGTGGTTTGAAAAAATGGCGCTCACCCAACATCTCACCCCATCTCGTTCACAAGGTCTGGAAGCGATGATTCGCGCAATTCGCGCCAAAGCCGCTGCACTTAGCTAAACTAAAGGGACAGCTTTCATCCGGTTGGCTCACATTGCCGGATGGTCAATGTTTACACTGACCTGCACAGGAGTGTTTTGGTTTCAGGTGAACATAAGCGCCATCCGACGTTTCAGCGTGAGTCTCCGGCAAATACAGGAGGTTTACAATGAAACGCGCGTCTTTGCTTACACTCACGCTTATCGGCGCTTTTAGCGCCATCCAGGCTGCCTGGGCGGTTGATTATCCGCTACCACCAACCGGAAGCCGACTGGTTGGGCAAAATCAAACGTATACGGTGCAAGAAGGGGATAAAAACCTTCAGGCTATTGCCCGACGTTTTGATACTGCGGCAATGTTGATCCTTGAAGCCAATAACACTATCGCCCCGGTGCCAAAACCTGGTACGACGATAACTATTCCTTCACAACTGTTATTACCTGATGCACCGCGTCAGGGGATTATCGTTAACCTTGCAGAGCTGCGCCTTTATTATTATCCGCCGGGAGAAAATATTGTGCAGGTTTATCCAATAGGTATTGGATTGCAGGGGCTGGAAACGCCGGTGATGGAAACGCGTGTTGGGCAGAAAATCCCTAACCCAACCTGGACGCCTACGGCAGGCATTCGTCAACGTTCGCTGGAGCGTGGCATTAAATTACCGCCAGTCGTTCCTGCCGGACCAAATAACCCGCTAGGACGTTACGCACTGCGCCTCGCGCATGGTAATGGCGAATACCTCATTCATGGTACCAGTGCGCCGGACAGCGTCGGTTTGCGCGTCAGTTCAGGGTGTATTCGCATGAATGCACCGGATATTAAAGCCTTGTTCTCCAGCGTGCGGACGGGAACGCCGGTGAAAGTGATCAACGAACCGGTGAAATATTCCGTGGAACCTAACGGGATGCGTTATGTTGAAGTACATCGACCACTATCAGCAGAAGAACAGCAAAACGTTCAGACAATGCCATACACACTGCCAGCAGGCTTTACGCAATTTAAAGACAATAAGGCTGTAGATCAGAAGTTAGTCGATAAAGCGTTGTATCGTCGGGCAGGGTATCCGGTTTCGGTGAGCAGTGGAGCAACTCCCGCAGCCAGCAATGCGCCTTCAGTAGAGTCAGCGCAGAATGGTGAACCAGAGCAAGGGAATATGTTACGCGCGACGCAGTAGCGGTAAACGGCAGACAAAAAAAATGGCGCACAATGTGCGCCATTTTTCACTTCACAGGTACTATTACTTGCGGTATTTAGTAGCCATGTTGTCCAGACGCTGGTTAGCACGAGCTGCGTCATCTTTAGCAGCCTGAACGTCGGAACGCATTGCGTTCACGTCGTTGCTCAGCTGGTCAACTTTAGCGTTCAGAGTCTGAACGTCAGAAGACAGCTGATCGATTTTAGCGTTGCTGGAGCAACCTGCCAGCAGAGTAGAACCCAGGATTACCGCGCCCAGTACCAGTTTAGTAGCTTTCATTATTAATACCCTCTAGATTGAGTTAATCTCCATGTAGCGTTACAAGTATTACACAAAGTTTTTTATGTTGAGAATATTTTTTTGATGGGAAGGCACTTATTTTTGATCGTTCGCTCAAAGAAGCATCGAACGCTGGGTTTTAGATAAAAAAATTGAGAGAAAACAGGATGCTTCCATCGGATTCATCTTAGATAAAGTGAGATTATATAGTGAAATCCGATTTGATTTTTTATTGCTTCTGGTTATCGATTAAATAAAAAAAGCGCCCATCAGGGCGCTTCGATATACAAATTAATTCACAAAAGCAATATTACAGGACGTGAACAGATGCGGTGTTAGTAGTGCCGCTCGGTACCAGTGCACCAGAAACCATAACTACAACGTCACCTTTGTGTGCCAGACCGCTCTGCAGAGCCAGTTCTTTACCCAGACGGTAGAAATCATCAGTAGAAGTGATCTCTTTAACCAGCTGCGGCACAACGCCTTTGCTCAGTACCAACTGATGAGCCGTTTTTTCGTTGGTGGTCAGTGCCAGGATGGTGGCATCCGGGAAGTATTTACGTACTGCGCGAGCAGATTTACCGCCCTGAGTAGCAACCACGATCAGCGGAGCATCCAGTTTTTCAGCAGTTTCAACGGCACCACGGCATACCGCTTCGGTAATGCGCAGTTTACGGTTGTCATTGTTGAACTCGAGACGGCTGTTCATCACGCGGTCGGTACGTTCGCAAATGGTCGCCATGATAGAAACCGCTTCCAGCGGGTATTTACCTTTTGCGGATTCACCAGACAGCATCACTGCATCAGTACCGTCGAGGATGGCGTTTGCAACGTCACCGGCTTCTGCGCGAGTCGGGCGTGGGTTTTTGATCATGGAATCCAGCATCTGGGTCGCAGTGATAACGACTTTACGTGCACGGATACATTTTTCGATCATCATCTTCTGGGCGAAGATAACTTCTTCTACCGGGATTTCTACACCCAGGTCGCCACGCGCAACCATGATGCCGTCAGAGGCTTCGAGGATTTCGTCGAAGTTGTTGAGGCCTTCCTGGTTTTCGATTTTGGAGATGATGTGGATGTTTTCGCCGCCGTGCGCTTTCAGGTGCTCACGGATTTCGATAACGTCAGAACGCTTACGAATAAAGGAAGCAGCAACAAAGTCTACGCCTTGTTCGCAACCAAAGATCAGGTCCTGTTTGTCTTTTTCAGCCAGTGCTGGCAGAGCAATGGAAACGCCAGGCAGGTTCACACCTTTGTTTTCGCCCAGGTCACCGTTGTTCAGCACTTTACAGATAACTTTGTTACCTTCAATGGCGGTAACTTCCATACCGATCAGACCATCGTCAACCAGTACGGTGTTGCCAACTGACAGGTCAGTAGTGAAACCTTCATACGTTACCGCAACCATTTCGCTGTTGCCGATAACAGATTTATCAGTGGTGAAAGTAAAGGTCTGACCAGCTTTCAGAGAAACGTCGTTACCGCCTTCCAGTTTCATGGTGCGGATTTCCGGACCTTTGGTATCAAGCAGGATAGCGGCGGTTTTACCAGTTTTGCTCATCACGTTGCGCAGATTCTGAATGCGCTGACCGTGTTCTGCATAGTCACCATGAGAGAAGTTCAGACGCATAACGTTCATGCCAGCGTCCAGCATTTTAGCTAACATCTCTTCAGATTCGGTTTTCGGTCCGATGGTGCAAACAATTTTGGTCTTTTTCATGACAGTCTTAGTCTTTAAGTTGAGAAGGATGGGAGAAATTTGCTTTCTGGGCGCACTGCCGGAAAGCGAATCCGGTATTACGAAAGTGGTGGTGCCTCGCTCTAAGGATAGGTGACATCGAAAAAGCGTGCAGAGGAATGTGTGCTTGTGTCTCAGCCCAACGTGAGTGCCTGTTTTTGAGTCGTTGAGTTCTACAGTCCAAAGTGCTGAAACCATTCAAGAGTCAATTGGCGCGCATTATACGCTGAAATTAATCCAAAAGGAAAACAAAAACAGCGTTTCAAAAAATATACAACTTGTTAGACAATAAATTGTTATCAAAGATTTAACGTTCCAGGGAAAAGGTTACGCAAAAACTTCACTGTTTGCGCAACGTCTGGTGCCGAAGTTGTCAGTGTGAGGATAAGTGAAAGTT
>NZ_SJWV01000709.1:0-300 GCF_004352695.1 Escherichia sp. KCJ4928 | reverse complement strand
AGATGCACCGGCCACAAAATTTTTAGCCATGAACCCGGCAAAAAATTTTGCGTCCGCCCCCGGACAGCTGTCCCGTGAGGCGGTAAACGGGCCCCCATCGGAAAGGTCCACTGCGGGGAGAAACCCCAGTGAAGTGGACGGCAGGAGGAGCTTTCGCTCCTCTGAAGGGGCATATGAACGTCCCGTCGCCGGTATCCGGTTTATCTCACATCTTTCAGTCAGGAGGTTCTTATGAGTGCACGTGGTATCAACAAGGTCATCGTGGTTGGTCGTCTGGGTAAAGATCCGGAAGTCCGTTAC
>NZ_SJWV01000708.1:0-300 GCF_004352695.1 Escherichia sp. KCJ4928 | reverse complement strand
AGATGCACCGGCCACAAAATTTTTAGCCATGAACCCGGCAAAAAATTTTGCGTCCGCCCCCGGACAGCTGTCCCGTGAGGCGGTAAACGGGCCCCCATCGGAAAGGTCCACTGCGGGGAGAAACCCCTGTGAAGTGGACGGCAGGAGGAGCTTTCGCTCCTCTGAAGGGGCACATGAACGTCCCGTCGCCGGTATCCGGTTTATCTCACATCTTTCAGTCAGGAGGTTCTTATGAGTGCACGTGGTATCAACAAGGTCATCGTGGTTGGTCGTCTGGGTAAAGATCCGGAAGTCCGTTAC
>NZ_SJWV01000707.1:0-303 GCF_004352695.1 Escherichia sp. KCJ4928 | reverse complement strand
CAGTTCAGCGCGATAACTCAGCAGAATTGTTACTGGACTACATCCGCCGTGCCCTCGATCAGGGACACAGTGACTACCCGATGATGTCCGGCTGTACCCGGTTTATGCTCAGCCCCGACACCCGCGTTGTGGCCGTTGATCTGAACAATGTGGCCGGTGACAAGACACCTGCAGGGCGTCTGCGCACCGGCATCATGTACCTGCTGGCAGGACAAATCGCCGGCGGGGATTTTGTCCTGCCGCAGTATCAGGAGGAAATACGGAAAAATCTCGACCCACGCTACCATGAGGTGATTTTCCGCC
>NZ_SJWV01000706.1:0-303 GCF_004352695.1 Escherichia sp. KCJ4928 | reverse complement strand
ACGGCCTGCCGCCATTTCTGAAAAAAGACGTCGAATTTTCCTGAATATGATGCCCCTGCGTTGCCGCCAGCCCGGCGGCATACACCGGCGGCAACCCTATAAGCGGATGAAAAAAACAGTTAAACCGGTCGTGGATCACTTCCCGGGCAGGCACCGTCACCGCCTCAGTGATCCCACAGTTCCGGTCCGGCGTGATGCGGTAGAACACCTCGCCGTCATCCGCCACCAGAGGTTCAACCCGGTTCCAGTCCAGAATACGCAGTTCTTTGATCTGCCCCCGGGCATTACGGATTTTCAGCACCA
>NZ_SJWV01000705.1:0-303 GCF_004352695.1 Escherichia sp. KCJ4928 | reverse complement strand
ATCAGCGACTGCAGCAGGCGCAACTCATTGGTGAGATTGGTAACCAGGTGGCAGATATTGCCAGAACGGAAGGACAGATAGCCGGTGAGAAAGCGAAGCGGGACCCGGCAGCACTGAATCAGGCCCGCGCAGAGCTTGAGGCAGCAGGAAAACCGTTCACGGAACAGGATGTGGCGCAGCGGGCCTACAATAACGGTATGGCGGCCTCAGGTTTTGGAACGGGAGGCAAATACCAGCAGGCGATACAGGCCGCAACGGCAGCAGTACAGGGGCTGGCCGGCGGTAATCTGAGTGCAGCCCTGG
>NZ_SJWV01000704.1:0-304 GCF_004352695.1 Escherichia sp. KCJ4928 | reverse complement strand
AATTTCTTNTTGTTTGCGCTGTCAGTGAAATAGACCATGCTGTTTGTACTTTTCAGTGTTTTCAGCGCAGAATCTCCGGTTAGTTGCCACCAGGTGTTGTTCATAGTGGCAGATGCTGACGGGGCATTGACTGAACCGCTGTATGCCGTATTAAAACCACTCAGTAATCCGACCGCCAGTCCCCGGGATGCCTTCTCAGACAATATGCCCTCTTTACCTGATTCAGTTCCGAAGCTGATTGTGGCCTGTTTATCAGACATAATATCACCAACAACAGATGCCTGGTCTCTGGCTTTCAGTACTG
>NZ_SJWV01000703.1:0-304 GCF_004352695.1 Escherichia sp. KCJ4928 | reverse complement strand
TGAATTCCGGCTGGTCGGTACGCACCAGTGCGTATTTTTCAACAAGAAAGTTCACTGCATCGCACAGTGAAATGCCAGCTTCAATATGCTGCTCAATCACACGTTCATCGGCAAACGGTGTGTCATTCAGTGTGAGGCCATAATGCTGGTCCAGCAGTCGGATGAGCAGTGTCTGCCAGATGGTGACGGGAGACGGGCAGCGAGATACCTCCCGTACATGTGTGTCGGATAATGTTTTCATCTTAAGTTCTCTGTAACTGGTAGTGCTAAAGGTGAGAGCTTCGGGGTTATGAGGTGGTTGCGG
>NZ_SJWV01000702.1:0-305 GCF_004352695.1 Escherichia sp. KCJ4928 | reverse complement strand
AGCCAGCAGCGTTCCCGGACAAGCCAGGGGGTGAGCGTGGTGACTTTTTCATCCAGAACGTCCTGAAGCAGGATCCCCGTGCGTGCGATGGATTTTCGCTGGGGTAAGAGCATGGCTTCGATTTCATTCCTTCCACGCTCCGGATCGCGTTCGAAAACAAAACTGATTTTGTGACCGATGTTTTTATAGGCAGTGTTCATTCGCTCTGCCAGCGCTGTAATCAGTGATTCCAGTGTGCCGGGGGCTGTCAGGTCCGGGTTTTCATCCATTTCTTTCAGGGCACCGCTGATTTCAAAGACGGAAAG
>NZ_SJWV01000701.1:0-307 GCF_004352695.1 Escherichia sp. KCJ4928 | reverse complement strand
CAGTGTCAAGCCAGTTCAGCAGGTAACGCCGGCGACGCCGTTCGTTGTTTATGTTGTCCGGGGCGGTGGAGAGTGCTTCGAGCATATTCTCCAGTAACAGAATGACAGGGTTTTCCTGGGATAGAATTGTCATAAAGGCGTCCTGAAAAAATGCCCGACAGCCGCTCTCCGTACACCGTAAGGTGTCACCGGTGCCGGGCATTGTGGAAACAGAAGGGAAAAAAATCCCGGCCATAAAGGCCGGGAAAAGTCGTCAAATTAAGACAGCAATTTTCATGTCAACGCTCCGTCATCAGATACCAGGTGC
>NZ_SJWV01000700.1:0-312 GCF_004352695.1 Escherichia sp. KCJ4928 | reverse complement strand
GTCCGGCACGTCTGTATCCAGCACTTCGCGGATAATTTCTTTAACAGTACAGTACATGTTCTCGTCTCCTTTACAGGGGCGGCATTGCCGCCCCGTCCGTTAATCAGTCCAGTGCCGCGTAAATCGCGTTGCATTCGGGGTGAAATTCGATGTGGCTCCACAACTGCGCATCGCGCATCCGGTACAGGTGTGTCAGTCCCGCATCCCCGCTGTCGTGGTACAGCCACAACTGGCGGTTAATCACAAGGGAAGTCAGGATGATACCTGCGGCATCAGCACTCACAGTGCGGTCAAACCAGTTTTCACCGTTGA